>NZ_JBRRCU010000057.1:0-30724 GCF_056759195.1 Stenotrophomonas sp. STEN083
ATGCTCGGCTGAGGCATTACCTGGTGAAGCCTCTGCCGAGCATGGCTCGGCACTACAGGGCGGCGCTCAAAAAAAAGCCCCGCGCTGGGCGGGGCTTTTTGTCAGTTCAGTTGGCCGTGGCAGTGCTTGTACTTCTTGCCACTTCCGCACGGACACGGATCGTTGCGGCCGACCTTGGGCGCGTTGGCCTCGTCGATCACTTCCGCCGCTTCCTCGTCGGCGCTGTAGCCGCCGTTGTCCTGGTGCTGGAACTGCGACATCTGCAGGCGTGCTTCGGCCTGCTGACGCTCCAGCTGCTCCATCGCCAGCACTTCTTCCTCGCTGCGCACACGCACGCGCGAGAGCATGGTGATCACTTCGCGCTTGACGTCCTCCAGCATTTGCGAGAACAGCTCGAAAGCTTCCTTCTTGTACTCCTGCTTGGGCTGCTTCTGCGCATAACCACGCAGATAGATGCCTTGGCGGAGGTAATCCATGCGTGCCAGGTGCTCCTTCCAGCTCTGGTCGAGCACGGTCAACATCACGTGCTTTTCCAGTGCGCGCATGGTCTCGGCGCCAACCGCCGCTTCCTTCTGCGCGAAGTGTTCGTCCACGCGGTCGATGACCTTCTGCGCGATCGCTTCGGCATCCAGTTCTTCGTGCGCCTTGACCAGGCCAACCACGTCCATCTCCACGCCGAACTCGCCTTCCAGCGTGGCCTGCAGGCCCTGCAGGTCCCATTGCTCGTCCACCGAGTTCGGCGGCACGAAACGGGAAACCAGGTCATAGATCACGTCGCCGCGGATGCCGTCGATGTTTTCCTTGACCGACTCTGCGTCCAGCAGCTCATCGCGCTGGCCGTAGATCACCTTGCGCTGATCGTTGTTGACGTCGTCGAAGTCGAGCAGGTTCTTACGGATGTCGAAGTTGTGCGCTTCAACCTTGCGCTGCGCCTTCTCGATCTGACGGCTGACCATGCGGTCTTCGATGACGTCGTCTTCCTTCATGCCCATCATGCGCATCGCCTTCTGCACCCAGTCAGAGGCGAAGATGCGCATCAGATTGTCTTCCAGCGACAGGTAGAAACGGGACGAACCCGGGTCACCCTGACGACCGGAACGGCCGCGCAGCTGGTTGTCGATACGACGCGATTCGTGGCGCTCGGTGCCGACGATGTGCAAGCCGCCAGCAGCCTTGACCGCTTCGTGACGCTCCTGCCATGCCGCCTTCACTGCAGCCTTCTGCTCGTCGCTGATGTCTTCACCCAGCTCGTGCAGTTCGGTTTCCAGCGAGCCGCCAAGCACGATGTCGGTACCACGACCGGCCATGTTGGTGGCGATGGTGACCGAGCCCGGGCGACCGGCGTTGGCAACGATGGTCGCTTCGCGGTCATGCTGCTTGGCATTGAGCACTTCGTGCTTCACGCCGGCGTTGCGCAGGTGCTCGGACAGCATTTCCGAGGTTTCGATCGAGGTGGTACCCACCAGCACCGGCTGGCCACGCTTGGCGCATTCTTCAATGTCCGCCAGCACCGCATTGAACTTGCCCTTGCGGTTGAGGAACACCTGGTCCGGATAGTCCTTGCGCACGGTCGGCTTGTTGGTCGGGATGACCAGCACTTCCAGGCCGTAGATGCTCTGGAATTCGAACGCTTCGGTATCGGCCGTACCGGTCATGCCGGACAGCTTCTTGTACATGCGGAACAGGTTCTGGAAGGTGATGCTGGCCAGCGTCTGGTTCTCACGCTGTACCGGCACGCCTTCCTTCGCCTCCACCGCCTGGTGCAGGCCGTCGGACCAGCGACGACCGGCCAGGGTACGGCCGGTGAATTCGTCGACGATGACCACTTCACCGTCGCGCACGATGTAGTCCACGTCACGCTGGTAGATGGCGTGCGCGCGCAGGGCGGCGTTGAGGTGGTGAACGACGGTCAGGTTCTGCGCGGCGTACAGGCCGTTGTCGTTGTCGGCGCCGATGATGCCGGCTTCGCGCAACAACTCTTCGGCGTGCTCCATGCCGGCTTCGGACAGGAAGACCTGCTTGCCCTTCTCGTCGACCCAGTAGTCGCCCTCGCCTTCTTCGGTTTCCTGCTTGATCAGGCCCGGCACCACGCGGTTGACGCGGATGTACAGCTCGGGGGAATCGTCGGCCGGACCGGAGATGATCAGCGGGGTACGCGCCTCATCGATCAGGATCGAGTCGACTTCGTCGACGATGGCGTAGTGCAGGCCGCGCTGGTAACGGTCGGCGCGGGTCAGCGCCATGTTGTCACGCAGGTAGTCGAAGCCGAATTCGTTGTTGGTGCCGTAGGTGATGTCGCTGCCGTAGGCCTCGCGCTTGTCGCTGTGCGGCATGCCCGGGTAGACCACGCCAACGCTCATGCCCAGCCAGTTGTACAGCTTGCCCATCTGCGCCGAGTCGCGGCGGGCCAGATAGTCATTGACCGTGACCACGTGCACGCCCTTGCCTTCCAGCGCGTTGAGGTAGACCGGCAGCGTTGCCACCAGGGTCTTGCCTTCACCGGTACGCATTTCCGCGATCTTGCCCAGGTGCAGGACCATGCCGCCGATCAGCTGGACGTCGTAATGGCGCATGCCCAGCACGCGCTTGGAGGCTTCGCGGCAGACCGCAAAGGCTTCCGGCAACACCTTGTCCAGGGCTTCGCCAGCGGCGATGCGCTCACGGAACTCGGGGGTCTTGGCCTTCAGCTGGTCATCGGAGAGCTTCTGCATCTCCGGTTCCAAGGCATTGATCTTGGCGACGATACGGTTGAGCTGGCGAAGCTGGCGCTCGTTACGGCTGCCAAAAACGCGGGTAAGCAGGCTGTTGATCATTGAAGGAACCGGTTTGAATGAAATGCCGTGCGACCTGGCTCACCCCCTGGGTTGACCGGTCACAAACGAAACAGGGCGCAATGCGCCCTGTCGATGGCAACGCCTATTGTAGCTTGGGGCGAACGCTTGGGTTTCAAGCACCCCAAAACAAGTCAGCCGGAGCTGACTTGCCACCCATCAGCCACGGCTGAGCCGGCCGACCGGCGTGTTGCCACCCTCGCCGAGGAATTTACGCGGGTTCATTACCACGCCGTTCTGCCAGACCTCGAAATGCACGTGAGCGCCGGTCGAACGGCCGGTGGAGCCGGCCTTGGCCACTTCCTGCCCGGCCCGCACCAAACCGCCTTCACGCACGGTCAGGCGCGAATTGTGCGCATACAGGGTCTTGTAGCCGTTGCCGTGATCGATCTCGACCACATTGCCGTACCCACCCTTCACGCCGGAGAAGCTGACCACACCGTCGGCCACGGCCAGCACCGGGTCGCCAACGCGGGCGTGGAAGTCCATGCCCTTGTGGTTGCCAACACCGCGGCCGAACGGGTCGGCACGGCCACCGAAGCTGGAGGTGACGTAGGTGTTGCGGATCGGCATGCGCGAGGGCACGGCGTTCTGTTCAAGCTGGTGGTCGAACAGCAGCGATTCCATCACCGACAACTGCTTGCCTGAAGCAGCGAAACGCTGCTCCAGCACCTGTAAGTCGGTGTTTACCGCGCTGACCGGAATGTCCTGGGTCGGGCCGGGTTCGCCTTCACCCATACCCGGGGTTTCCTGGAAGTCGAACTCGCCGTCTTCCAGCTTGCCCATCTGGGTCAGGCGCTCACCCAGCGCATTGAGCCGGGTGGCCTGCGCCTGCAGCTCGCCGAGGCGGGCGGCCAGTGCGTTGACCTGGGTCTGCGCATCGGCGCGGACCTTGGCCAGCTCCTGCTCCTGGTGGTCAACCTTAGACTGCAGCGCCGCGTCGCCGGCCATGCCGATGGCGAAACTCAGGGCCACGCCCATCAGGCAGCCAAGGCCAAGTACGCTACCCAACAGGGCTTGAGGACGATCCTCGAAGAACATCTGAACACGTGACAAGGGCGTCTTGGCCTTCTGTTCACGCGTTTTGATTACGATCTTTTTAAATGTCATTGAAGAATTCTTATGTCAGAGCCGAAATCCAGTGTTCGTTCCCGTTCCGCGCCCAAACAGGCGCTGGAAGCGGCGATGGCGGACAAAGCAGGTAATCCGCTGCGCCGGGCCCTGTGGCTCGATGCGATGGACCGGCAATTGCGCCCCCATTTGCCGCCGGCGCTGGCTAACCGTTGCCGGTTGGCCAATGTGGACGGCGAACACCTCGTTTTTCTCGTCGAATCGCCGGTGTGGCACGCCAAAGTAAGGCTTGCCGAAGACCAGCTGCTCGACGCGGCCCGATCCATCGGGCTGAAGGCCACCCGGGTGACCGTCAAAACTGCGACCGCGTCTGCGCACTCCCCAGTGCGTAACGATCAACGCAGCACAGCAGTAAGCGAAACCACGCACAAAGGACTGCGCGACGCGTTGGCTGCCCTGCAGGATGTGAAATCAACAAAGTCCTGAAGGGCCACCGGGAGCCTGGTTGGCCCCGGCCTCCACCCGACCGTTTCTACTGACCGGATTGGAGCCAGCAGGAATCCTAGCCGCGGAATGCAGCGAAGGAGTTAGTCTTTTGTTAATTAATAGTTAAATTCAGGCTGGAACCCGGATCGGGTTCACACAACGACGACAAACAGGACTAGTCGTAGTCCGTGAAGGCCGCGTCTCTTACGATCTCACCGCTATTTAACTTAGGCGTAGGCCGGGATGCCGTACAGCACCGGCTCGGCGGCTACTGGAGAGTCGTAGCTGGCCCATTCCCAGGCGCTCTGGTCGGCCAGAAGGGCGCGCACCAGCTTGTTGTTGAGCGCATGGCCGGACTTGAAGCCCTCGTAGGCACCCAGCACCTGCCCACCGGCCAGATACAGGTCGCCGATGGCGTCCAGGATCTTGTGGCGGACGAATTCGTCGGTATAACGCAGGCCGTCGTCGTTCAGCACGCGGAACTCGTCGAGCACGATGGCATTGTCCATCGAGCCGCCCAGGCCCAGGTTGCGCTCACGCATGTACTCAAGGTCGCGCATGAAGCCGAAGGTACGGGCCCGCGAGATTTCCTTGATGTAGGCGGCCGTGGAGAATTCGATCTCCACCCGCGACTGCTTGGCAGGGATCATCGGATGATCGAACTGGATGGTGAAACCCAGCTTGTAGCCTTCATACGGCGTAAAGCTGGCGATTTTGTCGCCGTCGCGCACTTCCACCGTCTTGAGGATGCGCAGGAAACGCTTGGCCGCGCCCTGCTCGATGATGCCCGCCGACTGCAACAGAAACACGAACGGACCGGAGGAACCATCCATGATCGGCAACTCAGCCGAGGACAGCTCAACGATCACGTTGTCCACGCCGAGGCCGGCCAGGGCAGACATCAGGTGTTCAACGGTCTGGATCTTGGCGCCTTCACAGGTCAAACCGGTGCACAGGGTGACTTCGGTGACCAGATCGGCGCGCGCCGGGACTTCCACCACGGGATCAAGGTCCACTCGACGGAACACGATGCCATGGTCGACCGGTGCCGGACGCAGGGTCATGTAGACCTTGTCACCGCTGTGCAGGCCGACGCCGGTGGCGCGGATCGTGTTCTTGAGAGTGCGTTGCTGGATCATGTGTATGTAAGGCCGGAGGGGCCGCGCAGGCGCAGCCAGGGGGACAAACAAGAATAACACGCGTTAACACGCGCCCTTTGCAGCACCAAATTCGGCCGTCAGCTTGCGTCCAGTACCGAAAATATCGCCGGGCCGGCCTTGGCCCGGCGATAAAGGACATGGTATTCCCGCCGGGGTGGACAGCCCCGACGTATCAGCTCTGTTTCCAGAAGCCGACCAATCCGACCCGCGGCGCCGCTGCCGGCACACGCGATGATCGAGCCTGGATGGCCCCCGCTACCGCATCAGTCAGCCTGGCGGCGCAGGAACGCCGGGATGTCCAGGTAATCGTTCGGCAGCTCTGCAGCAGCCGGCGACGCCGACGAGGTGGAAGCAGACACGGTGTCCGAACTCGGACGACGCAGGCCCATGCCCATGGTGTGACCCACGGCCTTGGCCACGGCATCGGCCGGGCTCTCGTACTCTTCGAACTCGGCCTGGCCGGTGGTCGCGTTACGCACCAGCTTGATCGGGCCGCGCTCACCCGGGCGCTGCGCGTTCTTGGCAACGGCACGGTTCAGGCCGGTGGCAACCACGGTCACCTTGATCTCGTCACCCAGATCCGGATCGATCACGGTGCCGATCACCACGGTGGCGTCTTCCGAAGCGAAGGCGTGCACGGTGCGGCCGATTTCGTCGAACTCGCTCATGGTGATGTCGGTGCCGGCGCTGATGTTGACCAGCACGCCATTGGCACCAGCCAGGTTGACGTCGTCCAGCAACGGGTTCTGGATCGCGGCTTCGGCAGCAGCCTGGGCGCGGTCATCACCACGTGCGGTGCCGGTGCCCATCATTGCCAGGCCCATTTCCGACATCACGGTGCGCACGTCGGCGAAGTCGACGTTGATCAGGCCCGGACGCACGATCAGATCGGCGATGCCCTGCACGGCGCCCTGCAGCACGTCATTGGCAGCACGGAAAGCCTGCACCATGGTGGCGTTGCGGCCGAGCACGGTGATCAGCTTTTCGTTCGGGATGGTGATCAGCGAATCGACGTGCTGGCTCAGCTCCTCGATGCCCTTCAGTGCCACCTGCATGCGGCGACGGCCTTCGAACGGGAACGGCTTGGTCACCACGGCCACGGTCAGGATGCCCATTTCCTTGGCCAGCTGTGCCACCACCGGTGCAGCACCGGTGCCGGTGCCGCCGCCCATGCCGGCGGTGATGAACACCATGTCCGCACCCTGCAGTGCGTCCATGATGCGCTCACGGTCTTCCAATGCGGCCTGGCGGCCGACTTCCGGGTTTGCGCCTGCGCCCAGACCCTTGGTTACGTTGGTGCCCAGCTGCAGCTGCAGCTTGGCGCCACAATTCTTGATGGCCTGCGAGTCGGTGTTGGCAGTGATGAATTCCACGCCATCCACGCTGCTGTTGACCATGTGCGCCACGGCGTTACCGCCGCCGCCGCCCACGCCAACGACCTTGATCACCGCGTTCGGTGCCATCTTTTCAATCAGTTCGAAATGCGCCATGTCCATGTCCTCTCTATTGCCGTGATTGGTTCGGGCATCCGGGAAGAATCCTTCTCCTTCTGCGCCCGCCCGCACCGGCGAGTTGTTTTAGGTGTACCGCTTCGGGTTGCCCCTGCACGGTGGTTGTTGCTTGCTTCAATGACTGCGTTACAGCACTTCGTCTTGCCTTACTGCTTGCCCTTCTGACTGCCTCACTGCTCTACCACCGGTCCCGCGCTCAGAACTCGCCGCGGAACCAATTCTTCAATTTGTTGAACATGCTGCCGGCGCGCCCGGTGGGCAGCGACGGACGCCGCGGGTGCTCGATCTGGCTGCCCATCAGCAGCAGGCCCACGCCGGTGGCATGCACCGGATTGCCGACCACTTCGCCCAGGCCGGTGACGTGCTGCGGAATACCCACGCGTACCGGCATCTGCAGCATTTCCTCGGCCAGCTCGACCACGCCTTCCATCTTCGAGGCGCCGCCGCTGAGCACCAGGCCCGCGCGCACCATTTCCTCGAAGCCCGAGCGACGCAGTTCGGCCTGCACCATCTCGAAGATTTCCTCGTAACGGCCCTGCACCGCCTGCGCCAGCGAATGACGCGGCATGCGACGCGGCGGGCGATCGCCGACCGACGGCACCTGGATGCTTTCTTCGGCCGTCGCCAGCTGCGCCAGCGCACAGGCGTAACGCACCTTGATCTGCTCCGCTTCCGGGGTCGGCGTGCGCAGCATGTGGGCGATGTCGTTGGTGACGTGGTCGCCAGCAATCGGCAGCGATGCGGTATGGCAGATCGCGCCCTGGATGAACACCGCGATGTCGGTGGTACCCGCGCCGATGTCGACCATCACCACGCCGAGCTCGCGCTCGTCGGCGGTCAGCACTGCCACGCTGGAAGCCAGCGAGGACAGCACCAGGTCGTCCACCTGCAGGCCGCAGCGCTGCACGCACTTGCTGACGTTGGCGGCGGCTGACTGTGCGCACACCACTAGATGGGCGTGCACTTCCAGACGCACGCCGGTCATGCCGACCGGATTGCGGATGCCTTCCTGCGAATCGTCGAGCACGTACTCGCGCGGAATCGCATGCAGGATCTTCTGGTCGGCGGGGATGGCCACGGCCTTGGCCGCATCCAGCACACGATCCAGATCGCCCCAGCTCACTTCGCCTTCGCGGATCGGGGTGATGCCCTGTGAGTTGCGGCACTGCACGTGGTTGCCGGAAATCGAGGCATACACAGAACGGATCTCGCAGCCGGCCATCAGCTCGGCTTCTTCGATGGCGCGCTGGATCGACTGCACGGTGGATTCGATATCCACCACCACGCCGCGCTTGAGGCCGCGCGACTCGTGCGAGCCGATGCCGATGACCTCGATCGGGCTGCCCGGCGAGTACTCGCCGACCAACGCCACCACCTTGGAGGTGCCGATATCCAGGCCAACGATCAGTGATTTGTCACCCTTGCGGTTCATGTCCTGTCCTGCGTCTGCTTTGTTGCCGGCGGCGGGGTTCCCCAGCTCAGCGTGAATCCATTGGTATAGCGAAGGTCGGCGCGCACGATCGGCACCTGGGTGCGGGTCAGCTGCGGCAGCACGCGTACGAAGCGGCTCAGGCGCGAACGTGCATCGTTGCGCCCAACAACCACTTCGGTGCCGTTATCCAGCGCCAGCGACCAGCTGCCGCGCGCGTCCATCGCGACTTTGCGTACGTCCACACCGGCTGGTGCGAACAGTGCGCGTGAATCGTTGTACAGCTCGACCACTTCGGTGGTCATGCCATCGGGGCCATCGAGTTCGGGCAGCGGCGCGTTCTCCAGACCGTGCGGCACCGCGAACAGACGGCCCTGCTCGGACAGCAGGCGATCCTTGCCCCAGCGTGCAAACGGGCGATGCTCGACGACGCTCACTTCCAGCACATCCGGCCACTGCTTGCGGACCTGCGCGCTTTCCACCCACGGTAGCTTTTCCACAGCCGCCTGTGCGTCCTGCAACTTCACCGCGAAGAAGCCCGAGCGTGCATATGGCAGCAAGGTCTTCTGCAGTTCTTCGGCCGGCACGCGCTTGAATTCGCCGTGCACGCGCAGCTTGGCCAGCGGCCAGCGCTCGGCACCCACCCAGCCGTTGACGACCGCCACCACCGGCAGCACCACCAGGGCGATGGCCAGCAACCAGGCGAGCATGCGCAGGATGGCATTCATCGTGCGCCCTCCCCTGCAGCGCGGCCGCAGGCCACCATCGCAGCCCGCAGTGCGGTTGCGTGGGTACGGCGCAGCGGCAGCGCGATTGGCATCATTCGCCCTTGGCCTCCTTGAAGCCGTCGGTGACCACCTGCTGGACAACGGCACCGATGTCGCCGGCACCCATCATCAACAGCAGATCGCCGTCCTGCAGCACGTCCGGCAGCACCGAGGCCAGATCGGCGGAATGACTTACCACCACCGGCTCGCTGCGGCCGCGCGCGCGGATTGCACGTGCCAGCGACTTGGAATCGGCACCGGGAATCGGCGCTTCGCCGGCCGGATAGACCTCGCTCAGCACCAGTGCGTCCACTTCCGACAGCACCGCTGCGAAGGCATCGAACTGATCGCGGGTGCGGCTGTAACGGTGCGGCTGGAAGGCCACTACCAGACGCTTGTCCGGCCAGCCGCCACGGGCAGCGGCAAACACCGCTTCCAGCTCCCGTGGGTGGTGACCGTAATCGTCGATAACGCGCACCTTGGCACCCTTGTGGGTGGTCACTTCGCCCAGGTCGTTGAAGCGACGGCCAACGCCTTCGAACTTTTCCAGCGCTGCGGCGATGTCTTCCGGCGCCACGCCCAACTGCCAAGCCACCGCAGCGGCGGCCAGTGCATTGAGTACGTTGTGCTTGCCCGGCAATGCCAGCGTGACCGGCATGCTGGTGCCTTCCGGCAGACGCAGGGTGAAGCGCATGCGCGGGCCATCCTGCACCACGTCTTCAGCGCGTACGTCGGCATTGCTGCTCAGGCCGTAGCTCATCACGTGACGCGGCGTCTTGGCAGCGAGCGCGGCCACTTCCGGGTCATCGATGCACAGCACCGCCAGACCGTAGAACGGCAGGCGCTGCAGGAACTCGGCGAACGCAGCCTGCACACGCGCGAAGTCGTTGCCGTAGTTCTCCAGATGGTCGGCGTCGATATTGGTGATCACTGCCACCAACGGATTCAGACGCAGGAAACTGCCGTCGCTTTCATCGGCCTCGGCGACCAACCACTCGCCACCGCCAAGCTTGGCGTTGGCGCCGGCCGCCAGCAATTGGCCTCCGATCACGAAGGTCGGGTCCAACTTGCCTTCGCTCATGATTGCAGCGGTCAACGAGGTGGTGGTGGTCTTGCCGTGGGTACCGGCGACGGCGATGCCGCGACGGAAACGCATCAGCTCGGCCAGCATCGCCGCGCGCGGCATGATCGGAATGCGCTGGCTGCGCGCTTCCATCAGCTCGGGGTTGTCCTCGCGGATGGCGCTGGAAACCACGATGCAATCGGTGCCCAGCACGTTGGCAGCGGAGTGACCGCGCATCACGCGCGCGCCCAGTCGCGCCAGACGGCGGGTGGCGGCGTTGTCGGCGTTGTCGGAACCGGAGACTTCATAGCCCAGGGTCAGCATCACTTCGGCGATGCCACTCATGCCGGTGCCGCCGATGCCGACGAAGTGCACGCGCGGGAACGCGCGGACCAGGTCGGAGGTATCGTTGAGGCGGCGGATCATGCCTGGCCTCCGGTGTGGCTGGCGCGGGTGCGCGGTGCCGTGTTCATGCTGCTTCCTCAAGAATGATGTCTGCGATGCGTTCGGCCGCATCGACCTTGGCCAACCCACGCGCGGCTTGCGCCATCTGCATGCGGTGGCCGGGATTGTTTGCCAGCGTGCGCAGCACGCCTTCCAGGTTGGTCGCCAGCGCGTCGTCCTGCTTGAGCAGTTCGGCGGCGCCGCGTTCGACCAGATATTCGGCATTGCGGGTCTGGTGGTCGTCGACCGCAGCGGCGAACGGCACCAGCACGCTGCCGATACCGACGGCGCACAACTCGGCCAGGGTCGACGCGCCGGAACGGCACACCACCAGATCGGCCCAGCTGTAAGCGGCTGCCATGTCCTTGATGAACATGTCGACGCGGCCTTCCACACCAGCAGCGCGGTAGGCCTGCAGTGCTTCTTCGTGCAGCTTCTCGCCGCACTGGTGCCAGACTTCGATGGCGACCTTATTGCTCAGCGCAGCCAAGGCCTTGGGCATGGCGTTGTTCAAAGCGCGGGCGCCCTGGCTGCCGCCCAGTACCAACACCCGCATCGGCCCACCGCGACCGGCCAGACGCTGCTCCGGTGCCGGCAATGCGGCGATCTCAGTGCGCACCGGATTACCAACCACTTCTTCCTTGCCACCGGCAAAGCTGCCCGGGAAGCCGGACAGCACCCGTCGTGCAAAGCGCGACAGGATGCGATTGGTCATGCCCGGCGCACGGTTCTGTTCGTGCACCAGCAGCGGCAGGCCATGCAGTCGAGCGGCAATGCCACCCGGTCCGGAAGCAAAACCACCAAAGGCCACCACTGCACGCGGCTTGCGATCACGCAGCACATAACCTGCACTGCGAATCGCACGCATCACCCGGATCGGTGCACCCAGCAGCGCCAACTTGCCCTTGCCGCGCAGGCCGGAGATGGCCAGCGTGTCGACATGGATGTCGTGCTGCGGCACCAGGCGGGTTTCCATCGCGCCATCGGCGCCCAGCCAGGTGACCGGGATGCCCCGCTCACGCAGCACCTTGGCCACGGCCAGACCCGGGAAGATATGACCACCGGTACCGCCGGCCATGATCATCACCGGACGCTGATCCAGATTCTTGTTCGCAGCTGCCATCACGCGATCCTCCCGAAGGTAGGCTCGACGCGCTGCTGCATGCGGCTGGTGCCGCGTGCAGCACTGCTCTGCATTGCCGCGGCAACCGCACTGGCGGTTTCCGTACGCGGCTCAGCCGGTGCGCCGTCGTGCGCTTCGGCAATATCCGGCTCGGCACCTTCGAGGTCCTCGCGGACTTCCTGGCGGCGCACCGCACGGTTGTATTCGTAGGACACGCGCAGCAGCAGGCCCATCGCCACGCAGGTCATCATCACGCTGGAGCCGCCGGAAGAAATCAGCGGCAGGGTCAGGCCCTTGGTCGGCAGCATGCCCAGGTTGACGCCGATCGAGACGAAGGTCTGCAGGCTGATCCACAAGGCGATGCCGAAGGCGATGTAACCGGCAAAGTGGCGGCGCATTTCAATGCAGCGCAGGCCCAGCCAGAAGGCACGGCCAACCAGCAGCACGTACAGGCTGATGATGCCGCACACACCGAGGAAACCGAGCTCCTCGGCGATCACCGAGAAGATGAAATCGGTATGCGATTCGGGCAGGTAGTTGAGCTTCTGGATCGACGCACCCAGGCCCACGCCGGTCCACTCGCCACGGCCGATCGCCATCAGCGCATTGGACAGCTGGTAACCCGAACCCAGCTGGTCCTGCCACGGATCCATGAACGAGGTAACGCGGCGCATGCGGTAGGGCTCGAAGATCACCAGCGCGATCAGGCCCGGCAGCAGCAGCAGCACCGGCAGGATGATGCGCTTGATCTGCGCGCCGCCCAGCACCAGCATGCAGGTGGTGATGCCCAGCAACAGCATCGACGAACCGAAGTCAGGCTGCAGCAGCAGCAATACGACCAGCACGCCAACCACACCGACCGGCTTGAGCATGGCCTGCCAGGTGGCATTGACCTCGTCGCGGAAGCGCACCAGATAGCTGGACAACCAGACGATGTACAGCACCTTGACCGCTTCTACGGTCTGGAACTTGGAGAAGCCCAGATTGATCCAGCGCTGCGCGCCGTTGACGCTGCTGCCAAGGCCCGGCACGAACACCACGATCAACAGGGCGAAGCAGCCCAGCAACAGCAGCTGGTTGTACTTCTCGATTTCCTTCAACTCCACCCGCATCGTCACCGCGGCCAGGACCACACCAATGGCGATGAAGATCAGGTGGCGGGTGAGGTAATAGAACGGACTCTGCGTCAGCGCGATGGAGCTGGAAGCCACCATCACGATCCCGAGCGAAGCCAGCGCCACGGCGGCGCCGAGCAGCCACTTGTCGTAGCTGCCACCAATGGCTTCAAGTCGGGTTGCCTGACGCGAGTAGTCGTCCATCAGCGCACCTTTAGGGTTGCCAGGCCGATCAACACCAGCACCACCGAGATGATCCAGAAGCGCACGATCACGCGCGGTTCCGGCCAGCCCTTCAGCTCGAAGTGGTGATGGATCGGTGCCATGCGGAACACGCGCTTGCCGGTGAGCTTGAACGAAGCCACCTGGATCATCACCGACAGGGTTTCGATCACGAACACGCCGCCCATGATCACCAGCACCAGCTCCTGGCGCACGATCACCGCGATGGTGCCAAGCACCGCGCCCAGCGCCAGCGCGCCGACGTCGCCCATGAACACCATCGCCGGATAGGTGTTGAACCAGAGGAAGCCCAGCCCCGCGCCTGCAATCGCCGCGCAGATGATGACCAGTTCACCGGCACCGGGAATCTGCGGAATCTGCAGGTAGCTGGAAAACACCGCGTTGCCCGAGGCATAGGCGAACACGCCCAGTGCACAGGCCACCAGCACCGTTGGCATGATCGCCAGACCATCCAGACCATCGGTCAGGTTGACCGCGTTGGAGAAACCCACAATCCAGAAGTAGGCAATCGCGACGAAGCTGATGCCTGCCAGTGGCAATGCAATCGACTTGAACATCGGGATGTAGAAGGTCAGCTCAGCCGGCACTACCGCGGTCTTGTACAGGAAGATGCCTGCGGCCAGACCAAAGATCGACTGCAGCGCGTACTTCCAACGCGACTTCAGGCCGTTCGGATCGCGCTTGGCGATCTTCAACCAATCGTCGTACCAGCCGATGGCGCCGAAGCACAGCATCACCACCAGCACCAACCACACGTAACGGTTGCGCAGGTCGCCCCACATCAGCACCGAGACCAGCACCGTGGTCAGGATCAAGCCGCCGCCCATGGTCGGCGTGCCGGCCTTGGAGAAGTGCGACTGCGGGCCATCCTTGCGGATCGGCTGGCCGCCCTTGAGCTGGGCCAGGCGACGGATCGCCATCGGACCCAACCACAGTGACAGCGACAACGCGGTCAGCGCGGCGAGGATGCCGCGGAAGGTGATGTAGTTGAACAACCGGAACAGGCCGTCCAACTGCTGCAGCCAACGGGCCAATTCAAGCAACATGTGTAGTGTCCTCGCCGCGCTTCAACAGCGCAGTCACAATCTTGTCCATGGCGCTGCCGCGCGAGCCTTTGACCAGGCAACGCACACCAGCATGAAGTTCGGTTTCCAGTGCGGCAGCCAGCGCGGCATGGGAGTCGAAATGCCGCCCGCCTTCGCCGAATGCCACCGATGCCGCTGCGCTCAGTGGGCCCAGCGTATACAGACGCTTCAGCCCGGCTTCGCGGGCGCGCTGGCCGGCCTGCGCGTGCAGCGACTGCGCGTCCGGGCCCAGCTCGCGCATATCGCCCAGCACCAGCCAACCCTCGCCCTTGCCGGCTGCCAGCGCGGTGATCGCCGCAGCCAGTGAACCCGGGTTGGCGTTATAGCTGTCGTCGATCAGCACCGCGCCGTTGTCCAGCACGTGCCCGACCTGACGGCCGGCGACCGGGCGCGCCTGCGCCAGTCCTTCGACCACCAGCGGCAACGCAATACCGGCGGCCAGTGCCATCGAGGCGGCAGCCAATGCGTTCAGCACGTTATGGCGACCCGGCAACTGCAGCGCCACCTCGGCATCACCTTGCGGCGTGCGCAGCTGGAAGCGCGAACCAGCCTCGTCGAGCACGATGCCGGTTGCAGTGACATCGGCGCTGACTTCCAGCCCGAAGCGGATCACCTGATGGTCACCAGCACGCGAGGCGAAATACGGCGAGAACGCATCGTCGGCATTGACCACCGCAACACCACCATCGCGCAAGTCGTCGTAGACGGCTGCCTTGGTGTTGGCGATCTCCAGCAGGCTGCCCATGCGCTCCAGATGCGCCGGGGCGACATTGTTGACGATGGACACGTCCGGCGCGGCGATGGCGGTCAGATAGGCGATATCGCCAGGTTTGCCGGTGCCCATCTCGTAGATGGCGAAGTCGGCATCTTCCGGCGCATCAATCACCGCCAGCGGCAGGCCGATTTCGTTGTTGCGGTTGCCCGGCGTGGCATACACATGCTGGCCCAGCATCGCAGCAGCGTGCTGCATCACGGCCAGCAGCAGGTTCTTGACGCTGGTCTTGCCGTTGCTGCCAGTGATGGCGAACACACGGGTAGCGCGCTGCTGCTGCATCGCTGCGGCAATCTTCGCCAGCGCCAGCTCGGTGTTGGCAACCACGATCTGCGGCACTTCCAGCGGCAACAGGCGCTCCAACAGCAAGGCGCTGGCGCCCTGCTCGACCGCCTTGGCGGCAAAGTCATGGCCGTCAAAACGCTCACCGCGCAGGGCGACGTACAGACTGCCCGCCGCCAGCGTGCGCGTGTCATTGCTGACCGCATCGATGCTGGCGTCGTCGCCGTGGATCTCACCACCGGCCCAATGCGCGATCAGCGACAGCGGCGTGCGCTTCATGCGTGCACCTCGCCATTGTTCCTGCGCGCCTGCAATGCGCGCGATGCCACATCGGTGTCATCGAAAGGATGTTTGATACCTGCAATCTCCTGGTAGGGCTCATGGCCCTTGCCGGCGATCAACACGATGTCGCCGGCCCCTGCCTGTGCAACTGCGGCGTCGATGGCGCGGGCGCGATCGCGCACCACGTTGATCTCAGCAAGGCATGGTGCTCCTTCGCGTCCTGCGACCGCACCACTTGTGCCTCCGTGCACGGCGAACCCGGCCATGATGTCGGCGACGATCACGTCACCATTCTCGCCGCGCGGATTGTCGTCAGTGACGAACACCACGTCGGCCAATGTTTCGGCAATCGCCGCCATCTGCGGGCGCTTGCCAGTGTCGCGCTCGCCACCGCAACCGAACACGCACAGCAAGCGGCCATCAAGATGACCATGCAGGCTGCGCAGCGCCTGTTCCAGCGCGTCAGGGGTGTGCGCGTAATCGATGACCACGGTCGGCTCGCCCTGACCGCCGAGGCGGTTCATGCGGCCGCGAATCGGCTGCAGTTGGCCCAGCACCTTGGCGATGCTTGCAGCTGACTGGCCCAGACCATGCAGCGCACCGGCCACGGCCAGCAGGTTGTCGACGTTGAAGCGGCCCAGCAGCGGCGAGCGCAGCGCATGGCGCTCGTCGCCGATTACCAGATCAAAACCCAAGCCCTGCCCGTCCAGCACCAGCTTCTCGGCGCGGATGGTAGCGCTCGCCTGACCGGTCGAGCTCAGGCCAATCGCCTGCACGTCGGCTGCCAGCGTGGTGATCAGCTCGCGGCCGAAAGCGTCGTCCAGATTGATCGCGGCCGCCTTCAAACCCGGGCGATGGAACAGCTTGGCCTTGGCTGCGCCGTACGCCTCCATGTCGCCGTGGTAATCGAGATGGTCACGGGTGAGGTTGGTGAACACCGCCACGTCGTAATGCACGGCATCGACGCGGCCCTGATCCAGGGCATGCGAGCTGACTTCCATCGCCACCGCCTTGGCACCGCCATCGCGCAGCTGGGCCAGCACTTCATGCATCTGCAGCACCAGCGGCGTGGTGAAACCGGTCGGCACTACATCGCCGTACAGGCCAACACCGAGGGTACCGATCGAGCCGCTGGGCGTGCCCAGCAGATGCCAGGCCTGGCCAAGCAGCTGCACGGTCGAGGTTTTGCCATTGGTGCCAGTGACGCCGACCATGGTCATCGCCCGCGACGGCTGGCCGTGGAACTGATCTGCCATCGCGCCCATGCGCGTACGCAGGCTGGGCACGGCGATGGCATCGGACGGTGCCGGCAGTTCGGCCGGAGCCGGCGGATCAAACAGAATCGCGGCTGCGCCAGCGGCCTTGGCCTGCTCGACAAAGCCCAAGCCATGCGCACCAAAGCCGGCGATTGCGACGAACGCATCACCGGCGCGCACATGCCGTGAATCCAGAACCAGGCCGCCGATCTGCGGGTCCTGTGACAGGACCAGATCCGGCAGCAACTGTGACAACTTCATTGTGTGGCTCACTGGCGCACCTCCGTGGCGGCAGGCGTCGGAGCGACGGCCGTCGGCAGTGCGGCATCAAATTCGGCGGTGGCATTGGGCGCCTCGTCCGGGTCCTGCGGAATCGGCAGCGGCGCAGCACTGCTGCCCGGCTTGCCTCCTACCTTGCCTGCGGCCTGCGCGGCCAGCCAGGACTGGATGTCGTCCGGCGGCACGTCCATCAAACGCAGCGTGCCTTCCATCACGTGATGGAAGACCGGCGCGGAGACCAGGCCACCGTACTGCAGCGAGCCCTGCGGATCGTTGACCACGATCACCGCGGCGTAGCGCGGATTGGTTGCCGGCACCACACCAGCGAACAGCAGGTTGTAGTGACCGCGCTCGTAACCGTTGGGGCCGTTCTTGCGCGCGGTGCCGGTCTTGCCGGCCACGTGGTAACCGAGGATCGCCGCCTGCTTGGCGCCACCGTTGGTGACCACGGTTTCCATCATGCGCACGACTTCGCGCGCGACTTCCGGGTCGATGACCTGGCGTGCTTCGTTGCGCTGGCCCTTGATGAAGGTCGGCTGGATCACCTGCCCACCATTGGCCAGCGCCGAGTACGCCTGCGCGATCTGCAGCGGCGTCACCGACAGGCCGTAGCCGTAGGACATGGTGGTCTTGGTGGTGCCATACCAGCTCGGGCTGCCCGGGCGTGCAACCACACCCGACGACTCGCCGGGGAAACCGCTGTTCGGGGCGACGCCGTAGCCGAAGCCACGCACCGAGTCGTAGAAGGTCTGGTCAGGAATGCGCGCCACGATCTTGGCCGCACCGATGTTCGAGCTGCGGGTGATCACGCCGGTGACATTGAGTACGCCGTTGTTACGTGGCACGTCGCGGATGGTGTAACGACCCAGCGACATATAGCCCGGATTGGTGTCGATGACCGTATCCGGGGTGACCACGTGGTTCTGCAGCGCGGTGGCAATGGTCAGCGGCTTCATCGTCGAGCCGGGCTCGACCAGATCGGTGACAGCGCGGTTGCGGCGCGTGTCCGGGGTCGCGCCACTGACCGCATTCGGGTTGTAGGTCGGCAGGTTGGCCATGGCCATCACTTCGCCGGTGGCCACATCCATGATCACGATGGAACCGCCAGCCGCCTTGTTGGTGGTCACCGCATTGCGCAGCTCGCGCATCGCCAGGAACTGGATGCGGCGGTCGATGCTCAGGGTCAGATCCTTGCCCGGCTCGGCAGGACGCACCAGATCGATGCTCTCGACGATCGCGCCCTTGCGGTCACGGATGACGCGCTTGGCGCCCGGCTTGCCACGCAACCATTCGTCGAAGGCCAGCTCCAGGCCTTCCTGGCCGAGATCATCGATATTGGTGAAGCCCAGCACGTGCGCCATCGCCTCACCCTGCGGGTAATAGCGACGGAACTCGCGCTGCGAGAAAACGCCCGGAATCTTCAGCGCGACCACCTGCTCGGCCACGTCCGGATTGATCCGGCGGCGCAGGTACATGAATTCCTTGTCGGCCTTCTGGGTCAGCTTGGTGGTCAGCTCGTCCACCGGCAGCGACAGCGCGCGTGCCAACTCGGGAATACGCTCCGGGGCGCGCAGCAGTTCCTGCGGGTTGACCCAGATCGAAGCCACGGGCGTGGACACGGCTACTGGCTCGCCGTTGCGATCGGTGATCATGCCGCGCGAGGTCGGGATCGGCACATCGCGCAGGAAGCGGGCTTCGCCTTCGCGCTGGTAGAAATCGTTGTTGATCAGCTGCACGTACGCGGCACGACCGACCAGCGTCACCGCACACAGACCCAGCCCCACGCCAACCATCAGCATGCGGGTGCGCAGATTGAACTGCGTGCGGGTACGGTTGCGGCTGGGCTTGTTCATGGCCGGATCACCACGATGTCAGCGGCCTCGGGGAACTTCATGCCCAAGCGGCCACGGGCCTCCTGGTCCACACGCGTGGCCTGGGCCAGGGTCGCCTGCTCCAGCTGCAGACGGCCGAACTCGATGTTGATCTCGTCGCGCGCGTGTTCCAACTTGGACAGCTCGACGAACAGTTGGCGGTGGCGATGGCGCATGAACACCACGCCGATTGCCGAGGCAATCGTGCACGCCAGCAGGACGATCAACAGCAGGCGGCTCATCCGGCCACCTCGCACTTCTGGGCCACGCGCAGCACCGCGCTGCGCGAGCGCGGGTTCATCGCCAGCTCGTCGTCGTCGGCCTTGATGGCACCGCCGATCAGCTCCAGGGTCGGCACGAAGGCCTGCAGCTCCGGCAGCCGGCGATTGGTCGGCGGCGCCTTGGCATGGCGGTTCATGAACTGCTTGACGATGCGGTCTTCCAGCGAGTGGAAGCTGATCACGGCCAAGCGGCCGCCGGGCTTGAGCCGCGCCATCGCCGCGTCCAGACCGGCTTCAAGGTCGGCCAGTTCGCGGTTGATGTGGATGCGGATGGCCTGGAAGCTGCGCGTCGCCGGATGGATCTTGTCCTTGCCACGCGGCATCACCGAGGCGATCAGTTCGGCCAGTTCAGCGGTACGCGTGAACGGCTGCTTCTCGCGACGGGCAACGATGGCACGGGCAATGCGGCGGCTCTGGCGCTCATCGCCATAGGTGAACAGCACGTCGGCGATTTCGCGGTCTTCGGCGCGGTTCAACCAATCCGCTGCGCTTTCGCCCGAGTCCGGGTCCATGCGCATGTCCAGCGGGCCGTCCTTGCCGAAGCTGAAACCACGCTCGGCCACGTCGAGCTGCGGCGAGGACACGCCCAGGTCGAACAGAACGCCATCCAGACCGGCAGCGGTTTCGCTCCAGTCCAGCAGATCAGCAAAGCTGCCGCGATAGATCGAGACACGGCCGTCCGGCGCGAAGTCGCGCTCGGCCACGGCAATGGCTTCGGGGTCCTTGTCCATCACCAGCAGGCGCCCGTCCGGGCCGAGCTGGCGCAGCACGCCACCAGCGTGACCGCCACGACCGAACGTGCCATCCAGATAAGTACCGTTTTCGATCACCCTCAGGCCGTCAAGGACCTGGGTGTACAGCACCGGCAGGTGAGCTGCCGGCGGCTGCGACACCGTTGGGTGACCGGCCTGCGCTCCACCGCGCACCCGGGCACCCCGGCTCACAACTTCAGATCGAGAAGCCCATCGCCCAGATCCTCGTCAGACAACGTCTGCTGGATCAGTGCGCGATGCGCTTGCTCGCTCCACAATTCAAACTTTTCACCCATGCCCATCAGCACTGCTTTCTTCTCGATGCCCACCGCGCTGCGGTGACTGGACGGCAGGCTGATACGGCCATTGCCATCCAGTTCCAGATGGGCGGCCGAGCCGACAAGCTTCTGCTGCAGGGTGCGCACTACGCGCTGGGTATTGGGCTTTGCCATTACGTCGTCCCGCACCCGCTCCCACTCCTGCTCTGAGTACAACCACAAGCAACCGGCTTCGAACGGGTTGTAGGTCAGCACAAGGCGATTACCGCTGGCACGCGCGACCAGGTCGCGATAAGCGGTTGGCACCGCCATGCGTCCCTTGTCGTCAACCGTGATGGCAGTCTCACCCTGGAACACGCCTATGGCACCCGTTCGTTGGTTTTGCTTGGGAAGTTATTGAACCACGAAAAACCACAAAAAACCCGGTTTCCCCTCTGATGCCCACCTTAGCAGCGGCCTTAGGGTTGTCAACAACTTTCCGCGCACAAAATCACGTGCCGCATCAATGGTTTGCGCCGATGTTTAGAGAGTTGTTCAAGGTTTATCCACAAGTTACTGGTTTACTTCAAATTTTGAGATTTGTATGAAATTCAGTGGTGTAGAGGTGGCGTGAAAATGGAGCCTGAGCCCAGCCGCCATTCAGCCCCACTTGGCTGGCACCCGCGCAAAACGGCACACTCCGTGCATGTGCCTTGTCGCCCTCGCCTGGAAAACCCACCCGCATTGGCGCCTGCTCATGGCCGGCAACCGTGACGAATTCCACGCCCGCCCCACCGCGCCGTTGCAGCGCTGGCCATCGCCCTACGACAACGTGATCGCCGGCCGCGATCTGCGCTCCGGCGGCAGCTGGATGGGGGTGAATCTGCATGGCCAAGCCGCCGTGGTCACCAATGTGCGAGACCCAAGCGCAGCCGCAGGCGGACCTTCGCGCGGCGAACTGATCGCCAGCTACTTGGCTGGCGGACAGGCAGCCAAGGACTATGCCGACAACCTGGCCAGCCGGGCGCCGGAGTTTGCACCGTTCAATCTATTGGTCGCCGACGCTGAAAGCTGCAGTTATCTGGGCAACCATCCGCAGGCCCGACAGGATCTGGCGCCAGGCGTGCACGGCATGTCCAACGGCGCACCGGATGCGCCCTGGCCCAAGACCCGTCGTCTGATGGGCGTGCTTGAGGAATGGCTGGCCACAGGGAATGACGGCCTGGAGCCGCTTTGGGCTGCGCTGGCCGATGAGCGGCAGGCCGCGGACGCACAACTACCTGCTACCGGCGTTCCGCTGGAGCTGGAGCGATTGCTGTCGAGCGCCTTCATACGCGGAACCGACTACGGCACCCGCGCCAGCACCATCGTGGCGATCGGCACGGATGGAGGGGGATTCATCCACGAGCGCCGTTTCGGACCGGATGGCGTGTATCTGGGGGAGACGCGTGTGGAGATTGGAAAAGAAGGCTTGGGCTCCTAGTTCCCTCCCTTTCGCCGCAGGCGAAGGGGAGGGTTAGGGAGGGGTGCCTTGGCTTTGGCTTTGGCTTTGCCCCACAGCCAAAGCAGGATCAAAAGCTCCCCCCATCCGCCCTCCGGGCACCTTCCCCCGCAGGCGGGAGAAGGGAAAGAACACAGCAAGGCAGGAGCCAAGGCCAGAGCCAGAGCCGAAGCCGAAGCCGAAGCCAAGCAAAAGCTACAGCCGCACTTCTCCCCGCCACGATGCGCAGCGAGCCAAGCACTAAATCCGAAGAGCCAGAGCCCCCTTTAGTAAAGGGGGCGCGCCGACAGGCGCGGGGAATTGGAGGGCAGAGGCCCGGGGCCCAAAGTTTTGCGCTGCAAAACTTTGGGGCTTTCATCGCCCGCCAGGCGATGAAAGCGGCGGAGCCGGCCGATAAGCCGGGTTTTGTCGTGGACAGTCATTCCTCTAGGCGCTACGTCACCGTAACGCTCAAGCAACCTACCCGGACCCGACGCGGGCCACGCCATTAGGTCCCTATTTGGTCTTGCTCCAGGTGGGGTTTGCCGTGCCGGTCTGTTACCAGACTCGCGGTGCGCTCTTACCGCACCATTTCACCCTTACCACGCGCCCGAAGGCCGTTCGGCGGTATCTTCCTGTTGCACTTTCCGTCGGCTTGCGCCGCCCAGGCGTTACCTGGCACCTTGCCCTGTGGAGCCCGGACTTTCCTCGGCATTCCCGAAGGAATGACGCGACTGTCTGGCCGACTCCGCCGCGCGTATTGTCGCACGTCCAGCACCACACCGGCCGATCATTTCATTCAGCTGCAAGCAGTTGGTAACGCAGCGGTCGCACGCCGTCTTCCGTGAACGACAACAACCAGCCTTCATGCAGGATGTCGATCTGCTGGAAGTCCGCATGTGCGCCGCTGTCCACCAATTGCCGCGACAATTCATCCAACGCCGCCAACGCCCAGCTGCGCAGCACCGCCGGATCGGCGTCTTCGACGAAAGCCACAGCCGGCAACGGCCAGTTGTCGTACAGCAACAACACATTGCGCGACTGGCGGGCGTAGCCCGGCTTGTGCAGCACCTGGCGCTTCTTCTCCACCGCCCAGCGCATTACTTCCACCCATAGCCGTTCCGGCTCATCGCCAGACCACGGGCTACCCTCATACGTGTCAGCCAATAACTGGCGCAGCAGTGGGCTATCCCATTCGGCGCGCGCTTCTTCAGCGCGATGCTGCGCCACGGGTCGCACCCAGCCGGAGTTGATGCCGTTCAACTTGGCCTGCACCTGCTTGAAGGCCTCCGGCACCACTTCCATGCATTCCACGCCGACCCGTGCATTGCCGGTGTCCAGCATGAAATCCGGGCTTTCACGCTTGCTCACCCGCAGCGGATAGACCAGCTCCGACGCCCAGGCGGTCAACCAGCGCACCATCATCCAGCGCTCGCGTTGGGTCTTGATCTCGGCCCCTGTGCCGCCCGCCAACGGATGCTCGCGCAGGTCGAGTTGCTGGCGCAGGCTGGCGGCATCAGCCGCCGCCCACATCGCCTCAGTCGTTGCTGCCCTGTCCATACAAAGCCTTGCGCGGCGCGCCGCTCAGTTCGGCCGCCAGCTTGGCGGCAGTGGAAGGCGGCAGGTGTTCATTCAATTTGGCGTACAAGCGGCGGCCTTCGGCGATCTTGGCTTCTTCGTCATCGCCTGCACCCTGCACCATCACCACGAACTCGCCCTTGCGCTGGTTATCGTCAGCCAGCACCTTGGCCAGCAGCTGATCCAGATTGCCATCGAGCACGGTCTCGAACAGCTTGGTCAGTTCGCGCGCCAGCACTGCCGGGCGCTCTCCACCAAACGCGCCGGCCATGTCGGCCAGCGATTCGGCAATGCGATGTGAGGATTCGTAGAACACCAAAGTGCCGGTTTCAGCGGCCAACTTGTTCAAACGCTCGCGCCGGGCCGCGCCCTTGGCCGGCAGGAAGCCTTCAAACACGAAGCGATCGCTGGGCAGACCGGCCACGCTCAAGGCGGCAATTGCCGCACAGGCGCCTGGGATTGGACTGACCTTGACCCCAGCCGCGCGCGCAGCGCGCACCAGCCGGAAGCCCGGGTCGCTGACCAGCGGCGTGCCGGCATCGCTGACCACCGCCAACGATTCACCGCCCAGCAAACGCGCCACAACGCGCTCGGCCATCGCTTCTTCGTTGTGGTCGTGCAGCGCCACCAGGGGTTTGCTGATGCCGAAATGCGATAGCAACTGACCGGTATGACGGGTGTCTTCTGCGCAGATGGCGGCCACCGAACGCAGCACCTCCTGCGCACGCGGACTCAGGTCGGCGAGGTTGCCGATCGGCGTGGCAACGACATACAAAGTGGCAGCAGCAGTACTCATCATCGGTATTTCCGTGGGCCAAGGGTAGAATCGTACCGTTTCCCCCGCCCGGCACTGCCGCGCCCTGTCGAACGGACCTTAAATGAACAAGCCAGTCGCACGGATTTCCGCCCTGTCATTGTCGATGCTGCTGTTCGTCGGCTGCGCCACCACCAGCGTTGCCCCGACCAGCTCCCCCGCCCAGCAGGCCGCCATCGCCCTGCTTGAACAAGGCAAACCGCGCGACGCCGCACAGCAGCTGGAAGCCCAGGCCGCGCTGGTACGCGGCGCCGGCAAGAGCTTGCTGCTGGCCGATGCCGCCTTTGCCTGGCAGGAGGCCGGTGACAGCGCGCGTGCACGCATGCTGATGGCACAGGTGCAGCCGCGCCAGCTGTCCGGCGCCACCCGCCAGCGCTTCAACCTGCTGCAGGCCGAACTGGCGTTGAGCGACAAACAGCCGGCCACCGTGCTGCAGGTGCTGACCGAGAACCCGGCAGCGCTGCCGGCACCGCTGCAGGCGCGCTGGTACCTGGCCCGCGCGCAGGCGCTGGAAGCCAGCGGCGACGCCTTTGCCGCCGCCGCCGAACGCGCCCGCGGCGGCACCCTGCTCAGCGGCACGGCCCGCAATGACAATCAGCGTGCCATCACCCGCCTTTTGGCCGGCCTGAACGACGCCACCCTCAGTAGCCGCGCCGCCGCGCTGCCGGTCGGCGACCCGCTCTACAACCACGCTGGCCGCGCGCTGATCGGCCGTGGCCTGCCGCTACCGCGCCCGTTCGACCGCGACACCGCCTCGCAGCTGGATACCAGCAAGCGCCCGGCCGCCGATGCCGACGGCTACCGCCCGCCGGTAAAGATGGCGGTGCTGTTGCCACTCAGCGGCAACCTGGCTGCCGCTGGCGCTTCGGTTCGTGACGGCCTGCTGGCCGGCTACTACGGTGAAAGCCGCCGCCGTCCGTCGATCGACTTCATCGACACCAAGGGCACCGCCAGCGGTGCCGGCGCAGCCTATGACAAGGCCGTCAGCAACGGCGTCGACTTCATTGTTGGCCCGCTCGGCCGCGACGAGGTTGACGCGCTGTTCCACCGCAGCGAACTGCCGGTTCCCCTGCTCGCCCTGAACCGCGGCAAGGACACGCCGCCGCCGGGCAGCGCAGCTTTCTCGCTGGCGCCGGAAGACGATGGCCTGATGGCCGCCGAGTACCTGCTCGGTCGCGAGCGCCGCAATGTGCTGGTGATCGCCAGCAGTGACGATGCTGGCCGCCGCTCCAGCGGCGCCTTCAAAGAACGTTTCAGTGAACGCGGCGGCAAGATTGCCGCGACCATCAATGTCGGCGAGGTGCCGGCCGACATCACCGCACAACTGCGCCAGGCGACCGGCATCGACGCGATCCTGCTCGCGGTCAAGGGCAACCAGGCGCGCGTACTGGCACCGCAGCTGGCCTTGGCCGGTTTGAGCGGCGTAAGCCGTGTCGGCACCTCGCAGCTGACCGCAGGCACTGGCAAGGCCGAAGACGACGTCGCCCTGGATGGCATCGCCTTCCCGACCGAGGCCTGGAGTAGCCGCGGCGTTGCCGGCCTGCCTGCAGCCGCGGCGGTCGCCACCACGCTGCCGACCGCCCGTGGCGGCGCCGGCCGTCTGTTTGCCTTCGGCTACGATGCTTGGAAGATCACCGCCTATATGGAGAAGCTGGCCAACAGCACCAGCGGCGGCCTCAGCGGCGCCACCGGCACCCTGCATCTGGACGGTTTCGGCAACGTGCTGCGCACCCCGGCCTGGTCGACCTTCAGCACTGGCCGCCCGGTCGCCATCGGTGATGGGCGCTGAGCAGAACGAACGCGGTGCAGCGGTGGAAGCCGCTGCCCGCGCACTGCTGCAAAAATCTGGCCTGCAGTGGCGGGCCAGCAACGTCCGCTTTCGCGGCGGCGAGCTGGATCTGGTGATGTACGACCGCGAAGCAGCCAGCCTGGTCTTTGTCGAAGTACGTTACCGCCGCTCCGCCCAGTTTGGTGGCGGCGCTGCCTCCATCGATGCCAGCAAGCGCCGCAAGCTGGTCCGCGCTGCCCAGCTCTACCTCAATCAACACCCCGCGCTGGCCAACAGCCCCTGCCGCTTCGACGTGGTTGAAGCCAGTGGCGAACCGCCGCGCCTGAACTGGATACGCGACGCCTTCCGCGCCGACGACTGCTGATGCCAAGCATATTCACCCATGCCGCGATCCCACTTGCACTGTGGTGTGCCAGCGAGCGCGGGCGCGTTTCCACGCGCCTGCTGGGTGCTGGCGTTGCCGCAGCGATGCTGCCCGATGCCGATGTGCTGGCCTTCGCCCTGAATATTCCCTACGCAGATAGCTTTGGTCATCGCGGCGCCAGTCACTCACTGTTGTTTGCCACCCTGTTGGCGGCCCTTGCAACCGCATTCGCCATGCCATTGCGCGCCAGTCGCCAGCAGGCCTTTGCATTCGTCTTGATCTGCGCCTTGTCGCATCCTCTGCTGGATGCACTGACCTCCGGCGGCCTCGGTGTCGCACTGTGGTGGCCGTGGAGTGAGCAGCGTCTGTTCGCACCGTGGCGGCCAATCCGCGTGTCGCCTTTCGCCAACAATTTCTTCAGCGCACGCGGCCTGCAGACCGTGCTGTCCGAGCTGCGCTGGGTATGGCTGCCGCTGCTGGTGGCAGTGGTCGGCTGGAAGATGGTTCAATCGCCCCACGGTTGGCGCCGCCGCGCCGACGACTGAGCCACCGGGGGAAACCATGCGCCACCGCCTGCTGCAGTCTTCCAGACTGCTGTTGTCCTGCTGCCTGTTGCTGCTGTCAGTTCAGTCATTCGCCGCTGCTATCCCTACCGCCGGCGAATTTCCGCCCCCGGTTGCACTTGGCAAGAACCTGCCGGGCGAAGTGGTCGAGCTGCAGCAGCGTCGTGGCAAGGTGGTGATCATGACCTTCTGGGCGAGCTGGTGTGGCCCCTGCATGCGCGAGCTGCCGGTGCTGGCGCATATGCAGAGAGTGATCGGCAAGGATGCGCTGGAGGTCATCGCAGTGAACTGGGACGAGCCGCGCGCGCAGGTGGTGGGCTTCGCCCGCCGCAACCGGAAGCTCGACCTGGAATACGTACTCGACAGCAAGGGCAAGGCCGCCGAGGCCTATGGGGTGAAAGCCATCCCCTTGATGTTCGTACTCGACCAGGAGGGCCGCATCAACGCGGTTCATCAGGGTTATTCAGAGCAGGCGCTGCCGGGGATTCTGGAGCAGGTACTGGCCCTGCTGCCAGAAAATGTACGCATGCGGCCGGCACAGAACAGCAACACCGACGGCGGCGGATGACACGGCCTAGAATGGGCGGGTGAACACGCCCCTTTCCGACGCATTCAAGCACACCCTGTCACAGCTGCTGGGCGATGACTGGCGCACCGACGCCACCTCGCTCGCAGCCCACGCGCAGGACAACTCTTGGCGACATGCCTTGCCACAAGGCGTGGCCCTGCCAAGCACACGCGAACAGGTTCAAGCCATCGTCCGCGCCTGCCGCGAACACGGCGTGCCCCTGGTCGGTCGCGGTACCGGCACCGGCACTACCGGTGCTGCAGTGCCCACGGCCGGCGGCATCGTACTGTCCTTCGCGCGCATGAATCGCATCGTCGCGATACAACCCGGTGATCGCTGTGCGGTGGTCGAACCCGGCGTCCTCAACGGTGACCTGCAACAGGCCTTGATGCCGCATGGCCTGTTCTGGCCACCGGACCCTTCCAGCGCGGATATCTGCAGTATCGGCGGCAATCTGGCCTGCAATGCCGGCGGCCCACGCGCGGTGAAATACGGCACCAGCCGCGACAACGTGCTTGGCCTGGTTGCGGTCACCGGCACCGGCGAGCTGATTCAATGCGGCGGCGCCTATACCAAGGATTCCACCGGCTACGACCTCACCCATCTACTGGTCGGCAGCGAAGGCACGCTGGCGCTGATTGTTGAAGCCACGCTCAAGCTGACCCCGCGCCCGCGCAGCCAAGCCGGTCTGCGCGTGCTGTACCGCGATGCCGAAGCGGCCGCTGCTGCCGTATCGCGGGTGATGGCACAGCCGGTGACGCCGACCACGCTGGAATTCATGGATGCACGCAGCCTGCAGTTGTTGCGTCACAACGGCGCGCAGGTACCAGAAGCCGGCGCGATGCTGTTGATTGATGCCGATGGCGACGAAGACACCCTGCCCTATCTATTGAATGCCTTGGCCGAAGCAGCTGAAGGCGACGGCATGCTGGCGCTGGATGTGGCCACCGATGGCAGCGCGCGCGACAAACTGTGGGCAGCGCGCCGCGCCCTGTCGCCGGCGCTGAAGACCATCGCGCCAGGCAAGATCAATGAAGACGTGGTGGTGCCGGTGTCGCAGATTCCGGCGCTGGTGGAAGGCGTGCAGCAATTGTCAGCGCAGGCGGAGCTGCCGATCGTGACCTTTGGTCATGCCGGCAACGGCAACCTGCACGTCAATATTCTTTATCACCCTGACGATGCCGACGAGAACGCGCGTGCGCACGCGGCTTTGCCGAAGGTATTTGCATTGGCGCTGGAGTTGGGCGGCACCTTGTCTGGGGAACACGGCATTGGCCTGGCCAAACGCGACTTCATGACGCAGGCGTTTTCTGCAGGTACCTTGGCGACGATGCGTGCGATCAAACAGGCGCTGGATCCGGACGGAATCCTCAATCCGGGCAAGGTGTTGCCGGAGGCGTAGGATCGAGCAGTCTGGCTTTTGCAGGAGCGGCGTAAGCCGCGAAGCTGAAGATTTCTCAGAGCTCGACGAAACTGCGGCCTGGGACTGCAGTGGCTTCGCGGCTTACACCGCTCCTACAACAATCGAAAGAGCAGGCTCAGGCGATCGCTTCGGCGTAGCGGCAGGACAGCAGCGCCTTGATCAGGAAATCGACTTGGCTGGTCTCGCGGGCGTCCACCCACATCACCGGCAGGCGGTGACCTTCGCCGACCAGGGCATTGCGGAACTCGCTGAAGCTGAAATCAGGCTCACGGTCCTGGCAGGTCACGCCTACGGCGAAACAGGCATCCGGTGCCAAGGCACGGAAACGCTCCAGCAGTGTCAACGTACTTGGCAGCGCGCGCGGGTTGAGTGCGCTCACAAGTACGATCACGCCGATTGCACCTTCGGCCACGATCGGCCACATGAAGTCCAGGTAGGCCTGGCCCGGCACGCCATAGACATGCAACAGCTCACCATCGCCCAGCTCAATGGAGCTGTAGTCCAGCGCCACCGTGGTGTGCGATTTATCTTCGAATGCTTCCAGCGCAGCATCGTCGCTGATCGGCATTTCAGTGCTGATCGGTTCCATGTCCGAGATAGACCGGATCGCAGTCGTTTTACCCGCACCCATTTCACCGACAAAAACCAACTTGGTTGCCATAGCCGTCAGACCTGAAGCCCCTTGGAAAAATTGAGCCCGAATCGCTTGGCGATACGTGTGAAGAAACCGGACACCTTGTTGCCAGAACCCTGCGCGGGAGCAAGCTCGGCGCCACTGCCATCAAGCAGCCCAGTACAGGCCGCCGCGGCCATGATACGGGCAATATCATCCAACGACGTACCGGTCGCCTGCGCCAATTCGCCCGGCTGCCACGGTCGGATCATCATCGCCGCCATTGGCAGCAGCCACTGCACCGGCAATTTCCCGGTTTCCACCTCGGGCCAGCCGCGCAGCTGGCATGGGTTTACGGTCTCCCGCTGCAACAAGGGCTCAGGCGCAAGCGCCGCCGCCTGCCAACAGAAGTCCTCGAATGCATGGGCACTGACCGCATCGGCCATGCTTTCGTCCACCGCTTCGTTACTGCCCAGCAAGGACAAGGTCCAGCCCGGTTCGGCAGCGGCCTTCAAGAAGTTTTCATAGGGCAGATCACGCAGCAGGGTTACCCGCGTCTGCGTGGCATCGATCAGCAGCTTGACCAGGCCCAAATGCAGCACACTGGGCTTGCCCTTGCTGTCGCCAAGGCTACGGAACAGCGTGCGTGGCTTGAAGCGCTCGCCACTGTTGTCCGACGCCACCAGCAACTGTCGTAGCTGCTGGAAAATATCGCGGACGCTGGCGCCATAGGCCACGCCCGGAATAGTCAGACCCGACAGCATCGTGCGCGTGACCGCCAACACCGGCAAGCCCTGCTGATTGGCTTCGCGCAGCAACTGCTGGCCGTTGCTGTCATCAATGCATGCCACCAGCAGATCCACCTGTTGGTGATTCCACTCCTGCACCTCAGCCTGGATGTACTCGGCCATCAGCAACGAGCTGGCAACCTTCAGCCGCATCATGTGCAGGACATCCAAACCCTGGCAGCCGATCACGGCGGCAGAGATTTTGCGGGCGGGTGCACTCATGGTGTCGATCAAGTCTGTGAGTCGAAGCGCTACCGGCGTGGGGGGGGGGGGGGGGGGGGGGGGGCGCGGGCCCGGGCCGCGGGGGGGAGGCGGACGCGGGGGGCGGGCGGGAGCAGGGGGGGCGGGGGCCGCCCGAGGGGGGGGCGGGGCGGGGGGGGCGGG
>NZ_JBRRCU010000058.1:0-29454 GCF_056759195.1 Stenotrophomonas sp. STEN083
TTTTGGGCGGGGCGCGGCGCCCCCCCCTATCCTTAGATCGCAGGAAACCCTTCTTAGGACGTGCTCCCGCCTCCGCGGCTGACGCCGCTCCTACAAGAAGCATTTACGGTTGATGCAAAAAAAAAGGCGCAGCCTGGTGGCTGCGCCCATGCGTATCACCGACGGGAGAGAGTTGCGCCGGCTAACGCCTTACTCATTTCACCTCGAACTGCTGCGGCGTACCGGCAGCCTTGCCATCGACGGTGACGTCGGCGGTGTACTTGCCAGCCGGCCACGGCTTGCTGTTGGCGAATTCGATATTGGTGGTACCGGCGTCGGTAGCATTGAGCGTGGCGCTCTGCTCACCGGCGGTCTGGCCATCCTGGTAGGTCAACTTGGCGGCCACCGGCACATTGCTGGCGGTGCCACTGGTCTTGATCGAAACGATGATCTTGTCCTTGGCAGCCAATACAGCAACCGGTGCCACCGACATATCAGCCGCCGCAGCGTTGCCAACCGTCACGGCGGTAACCGCGAGAACCGGGGCTGCAGGTGCGGACTCAACCATCGGTGCCGGGGCAGCAGCAACTGGCGGCGGCGGCGCAACCTCTTCTTCTTTCTTTTTGCAGCCAACCAGTGCCACGGCACCGACCACAGCGATCATCAAGGCACTGCTAAGCGAAGTCTTCTTCATGAATTGCTCCGAATCTGGTTTGAAAGTGCGTACGTAGTGGCGCGGGCTCAGCCCTGGCGCGCCGGAATTTTCAGCGTCTGTCCGGGGCGGATCTTGTCCGGGTCGTCGAGGACATCGCGGTTCGCATCGAATATCTTCTTCCATGCATTGCCATCGCCAAGCAGGTTCTTGGCGATCTTGGAGAGGTTGTCACCACTCTGCACCGTGTATTCCTGCTCACCGACGATCTCTTCGGTGCTGGTTACTGTTGCCGTGACACCGGAGAAATCCGCCTTTTCCACCACTTGTTCGGTGCTGGTGACGGAGCCGGTGACACCGGAAAAATCGGCTTTCTTATCAGTACTGCTCATCCAGGCTGCTCCTCCGTGACTGACTGGAAGCAACGATTGCACGACGCCTGTTAAGGTTTCATCGCGTCGACGTAAAAAGCAGCGTACGCAGCTGAATGTTTATTGACGCAGGTCGCGGATCGGGGCGCTGGCGGCCAAGCCTAGGCTGGACCGGCGTGGGTTGATATCCAGGCCGCCGCGGCGGGTGTAGCGCGCCTCCACCTCCAGCGTGGCTGGCTGGCAGCGCTGGCTCAGTTCCAGGAATATCCGCTCCACGCACTGTTCGTGGAACTCGGCGTGGTCGCGGTAGCTGACCAGGTAACGCAGCAGCCCCTCGCGATCAATGCGGGGGCCTTGGTAGCGGATGCTGACGCTGGCCCAGTCCGGCTGGCCGGTCACCGGGCAGTTCGACTTGAGCAACGCCGACACCAAGGTCTCGCTGACCACGTTGCCGGCATCGGCCAGCAGCAGGCTCGCATCGGGCGGGCCATAGCTGTCGATGGCGACATCCAGGTGATCGATGCCCTCGCCCGGCGCCTGGTCCACCGCTGGCAGGCCGAACTCGACCCGCACATCGGCACCGGCACAGGTCGACAGATCGGTGGCGATGCACTCGCGCACCGCTTCGGCACGGTTGAAACGCGCCCCGTTGAGCGAGTTCAGGTACAGCTTGAGCGACTTGGACTCGATCAGGTTCGGCGAGGTTCCCGGTACGTACAGGGTAGCGGTCTCCACGCAGGGCTTACCGCGCGCGTCCAGCCAGCCAAGTTCATAGATGTGCCAGCGGTCCTCGCCGACGAACGGCAGCTCGCTGCCCAGGCCGATCTCGGCACGGGCGCCAGCGCGCGGGATCGGGAACAGCAGACTGGCGTCATACTGGCGGGGGTAGTCGACCTCACGGCCGAGGCTGGAATCTTGGGGAGTATTCATTGGCCCCATTGTAATTGCGCCAGCTTGAGCGCCGGATATACCGAGGCGCTCTTTCGCAGGAAATCCGGTGTCTGGCGAAGCTTCAGTTCAGCAGTCGCTTCCACCATGATTTACCGGGCTTGGCCTGCGGGATCTCCTCGCTCACCAGCCGCATCACCTCGCGCTCCGGGTCCAGCGCAGAGGGGCCGTAGACCACGCGGATACGCTCTTCCTCGGTAGCCCCGAGGGTGTCGCCATTGCTGATGACCATGCCGTTCTCGATCAGGTAATCGACAATGCCGGTGAGCCGGCTGAACACGCCTTCGGCGGTGTCCCCGGTCTCGGGAATCTCGATGTCCATCAGGCCCAGCATGTCCATGCCGCGGGTATGCCCGGTCATCACCCCCTCCGGGCGCTGGCCGACATTGATCGCCACCCAGGCGATCGGCAGCGGCTCGGGCAAGGTGGCCTGGGTCAGCTCGCGGAACAGGCCTGGCAGCACAACGTGGTTGGCACTACCGAAGTAGATCGCCTGGATGTTGTCGGAAACGGCGACCGCCGAGGCCAATACGCGGCTGAGCAACGCGGCCTGCGCGACCAGGTTGGCTTCCTGCCCGTCGTCGCTGAAGCGCATCACGGTGACGATGGTGTGCGCGGTGTAATCCACCGGTGCTGGCGTGGCCTCCGGCCACAGCCGGCTGTGCGCGCAGATCTGCGCGACGTCATCGCCGATCTGCACCGGGATGGGCATCAACGCGATCAGGTAGTCCGCGTATTCCAGGCACAGCATCGGCGAATCGTCGTCATCGGCATCCTTGTTGACGGTGTCATCCGTCGTTGCTTCGCCCAGCCGCAGCAGCGACTGGTCCAGGTCGGGCCAATCGCTGCGTAGCTGCGCAAGCAGGGCTTCGGCGGTGAGCTGAGGGTCGAGCTGCGACTGCAGCAGCATGGCCAGGCTGACGCTCATGGGGCTCCTTCGTCCTTGTAGATAAGCCCCTGACACTACCCGCACTCAGCCTGCCTTGTCACCGTGCAGGTAATCCAGCGACACCTGCAACAGCGCGCGCAGGCCAACATCCAGTGCCTTTTCGTCGAGCAGGAACTTGGGCGAGTGGTTGCTTGGCGCGGTAGCCGGGTCGATGCCGGCACCGGTAGAACCGACGAAGAAGAACATCGACGGCACCTGCTGTGCGTACAGCGAGAAATCTTCCGAGCCCATCTGCAACGGCGGCTCATAAACGTTGCCCTTGCCGACCACGGCCTGCAGGCTGGGCAGCATGCGCGCGGTCAGCGCCGGGTCGTTGACCGTGGCGGGATTGCCATCCTTCTCGTAGATGTCGGTGACGGCTGTTGCGCCGTGGGCGGCGGCGGTGTGCTCAGCGACGTTGCGCAGGTCGGCGAAGATCTGCTTGCGCATGTCCGGATCGAAGGTACGGATGGTGCCGACCATTTCCACCGAGTCGGGAATGATGTTGTAGCGGATGCCGCCCTTGATCGCGCCGAAGGTGACCACCGCCGGCTGCTTGGACAGATTGACGCGGCGGCTGACGATGGTCTGCGCGGTGCCGATCAGATCGGAGGCCGCGACAATCGGATCAACACCGTTCCACGGCGCCGAGCCATGCGTCTGGCGGCCATTGACGGTGATGCCGAAGCGATCAGAAGCCGCCATCAACGGGCCACCGCGCACGGCGATCTGCCCCGCCTGCACGCTGGAGAACACATGCAGGCCGAATACCGCCTCCGGCTTGAAATCCTTGAACAGGCCTTCCTTCAACATCAGGTCGGCGCCGCCCTGCTCCGGTGGCGGTGCGCCTTCTTCGGCCGGCTGGAAGATCAGCATCACTTCGCCGGGCAGCTTGTCGCGCATCGCCACCAGTGCGTCGGCCACGCCCAGCAAAGTTGCGGTGTGCGCGTCATGACCGCAGGCGTGCATCACCCCGACCTGTTCGCCGCGGTACTCAGCGGTGGCCTTGGAGGCGAACGGCAGGCCCGTCTGCTCGGTGACCGGCAAGGCATCCATATCGGCACGCAGGGCGATCTTCGGGCCGGGCAGCCCACCCTTGATGATGGCGACCACGCCGTGCACGGCTACGCCGGTCTTCGGGCTCAGGCCCATCGCACGCAGACGCTCGGCGACCTTGGCCGCGGTACGTTCTTCGCGATTGGAGAGTTCCGGATGGGCGTGGAAGTCGCGCCGCCAATCCACCACTTGTTGCTGCAGGCGAGTAGCGGCAGCAGCCACCTCTGGCCGCTGGGCGGCATCCTGGGCCTGTGCCAGCGGGGCAAGGGCGCAAAGCAAGGCAGACAGCAACACGATCTTACGGGCCATCAGCAACTCTCCTTCGAATCGGGGACAGGGTGAATGTAGGCCAATCATGGGCCAAGCGGCCGCCGGCAGGGAACCGACACGATGTAGGCGATCCACCGTAGTGCCGAGCCATGCTCGGCAGGCGCCTTCCTAGCACCCCGTCAGCTTGTGGGAGCGGCGTCAGCCGCGAAACAGATGGTCCGTCAGATCACAGACCAGTCGGTGGTTCCAAGTTCGCCGGCTTCGCGGCTCACGCCGCTCCCACAGCATTCCTGCAGGTTGATGCGACTCAGGGAAGGCCCCTGCCGAGCATGGCTCGGCACTACAACATCGGGTCAACCGATGCCGCGATGGAACGTTCATCACCTGCACGGGTCTGTATGCGTGGCCCATCGGTCATGCCTCCATGACAACAGGCGCGGCGGTATCCTCTGCGCCTTGTTTGCCCTCCCCTATCGGTTCCTCAGGAGTTTTCGCATGTCGCGTTTCTGGAAGATCGTACTGCTGGTCATTGCAGTGCTGCTGGTGGCCGGTATCGGCTATCGGCTGATGGGGGGCGGCAAGCAGAAGGCCGGTGCGGCGCCGGCAGGCATGAACCAGGGCGGCCGGGGTGAGCAGGACAAGGACCCGGTGCCGGTCACCGCGGTCAGCGCCGAGAAGAAAGACGTGCCGGTCTACCTGACCGCGCAGGGCACGGTGACAGCGTTCAACACCGTCACGGTCAGCCCGCAGGTCGGCGGCCAGCTGCTCAGCGTCAACTTCCGCGAAGGCCAGGCGGTCAAGAAGGGCGACCTGCTCGCGCAGATCGACCCACGCACCTTCCAGGCCCAGTACGACCAGGCTGTCGCCAGCAAGCGTCAGAACGAGGCCCTGCTGGCTACCGCGCAGTCCAACTACGCGCGCTCCAACTCACCGGAGTACCGTCAGTTCGTCGCCCAGACCGACCTGACCACGCTGCGCAACCAGGTCAGCCAGTACCAGGCCGCGGTGGCCGCCTCGCAGGCATCGGCCGCGCAGGCGAAGGTGCAGCTGGACTACACCCGCATCACCTCCCCGATCAACGGCATCGCCGGTATCCGCGCGGTTGATCCGGGCAATGTGGTCAGCGCTGGCAGCCAGATCGTCACCGTGACCCAGCTGCAGCCGGCCTATGTGCTGTTCAACCTGCCCGAGCAGCAGCTGGACGCGGTGCGCAGCGCGCAGGCCGCCGGTCCACTGCAGACCTCGACCATGGATCGCGAAGGTGGCAGCGTGGTCAACGCCGACGGCGTGTTGCAGGTGGTGGACAACCAGATCAGCAGCAGCAGCGGTACTTTCCGCCTGCGTGCGCAGTTCCCCAATGCCAACGATGCATTGTGGCCGGGCCAATTCGTCAATGTGCAGATGAAGCTCAATGTGCTGCCGGGCGCGATCGTGGTGCCGGCCGAAGCGGTGCAGCGCAGCAGCACCAGCGATTTCGTCTACCTGGTGAAGTCCGACAACACCGTCACCCTGCGTGATGTGGTGCAGGGTGGCCAGGTCGATGACAGCCACGTGGTGATCAGCAAGGGCCTGCAGGCCGGCGACAAGGTCGTCACCGAAGGCCAGTTCCGCTTGAAGGAAGGCAGCAAGGTCAACGCACTGGCACCGGGCCAGGCACCGCCGGCACCGACCGAAGAACAGCTCAAGGCGGCCAGCCAGAAGGGCAACCGTGGTGGACGGGGTGGCCCGCCGCGCTGAGGCGCTGGCCGGCACCCGCCTCCCCTCCCCCGCACCAGGAACCGACCGTGGGCTTTTCGACTATCTTCATCCGGCGCCCGATCGCCACCTCCCTGTTGATGATCGGTTTGATGCTGCTGGGCATCCTCGGTTACCAGCGCCTACCGGTTGCGGCCTTGCCCGAAATCGAAGCGCCCAGTCTGGTGGTGACCACCCAGTACCCGGGTGCCAGCGCGCAGACCATGGCCTCGCTGGTGACCACGCCGCTGGAGCGGCAGCTGGGGCAGATTTCCGGACTGGACATGATGACCTCCGATTCCTCGGCAGGCCTGTCCAGCATCGTGCTGCAGTTCTCGATGGAACGCGATCTGGATACCGCCGCGCAGGACGTGCAGGCGGCAATCCGTCAAGCCACCCTGCCCAGCTCACTGCCCTACCAGCCGGTCTACAACCGGGTTAATCCGGCCGATGCACCGATCCTGACCCTGAAGCTGGCCTCGGACACGCGCCCGCTGCGTGAGGTCAACGATCTGGCCGACTCGATCCTGGCCCAGCGCCTGTCGCAGACCGACGGCGTCGGCCTGGTCTCCATCGCCGGCAATGTGCGGCCGGCGGTGCGTATCCAGGTCAACCCTGCGCAGCTGTCCAACATGGGCATGACCCTGGAAGACCTGCGCAGTGCGCTGACCCAGGCCAACGTCAACGCGCCCAAGGGCTCGCTCAACGGCAAGACGCAGAGCTATACGCTGTCCACCAACGACCAGCTCAGCGACGCGGCCGACTACAACGACATCATCATCCGTTACCAGAACGGTGCGCCGGTGCGCCTGCGCGACGTCGCCAAGGTGGTTGATGGCGTCGAGAACGACCAGCTCGCCGCCTGGGCCGATGGCAAGCCGGCGGTGCTGCTGGAAGTGCGCCGCCAGCCCGGTGCAAACATCGTCAAGACGGTGGAGAACATCCGCCAGATCCTGCCCAACCTGCAGGGCATGCTGCCGGCCGACGTAAAGCTCGATGTGTTCTCCGACCGCACCGTCACCATCCGCGCCTCGGTGCATGACGTGCAGTTCACCCTGATCCTCACCATCTGCCTGGTGGTGGCGGTGATCTTCGTGTTCCTGCGCCGGCTGTGGGCAACAGTCATCCCGTCGGTGGCGGTGCCGCTGTCCCTGCTCGGCACGTTCGGGGTGATGGCCTTCGCCGGCATGTCGCTGGACAACCTGTCGCTGATGGCGCTGACCGTGGCCACCGGCTTCGTGGTCGACGATGCGATCGTGATGATCGAGAACATCGTGCGCTACATCGAGAAGGGCAAGGACGGCCAGGAAGCAGCGGAAATCGGCTCCAAGGAAATTGGCTTCACCGTGCTGTCGCTGACGGTTTCCCTGATCGCGGTATTCCTGCCGCTGATCCTGATGCCGGGCGTCACCGGTCGTTTGTTCCACGAGTTCGCCTGGGTGTTGTCGATTGCAGTGGCGATCTCGATGGTGATCTCGCTGACGCTGACGCCGATGATGTGCGCCTACCTGCTCAAGCCCGATGCGCTACCCGAGGGCGACGACGCGCACGAGCGTACCGCAGCGGAAGGCAAGGTCACCGCCTGGTCGCGTCTGGTCGGCGTCTACGAGCGCACCTTGGACTGGGTGCTGCACCACCAGCCACTGACCTTGGGCATCGCCCTGGCATCGGTCGCGCTGACCGTAGTGCTGTACATGGTGATCCCCAAGGGCCTGCTGCCCGACCAGGACACCGGCATGATCACCGGCGTGGTCATCGCCGACCAGAACGTCGCCTTCGAGCAGATGCAGCAGCGCACCCAGGCGGTCGCCGCCGCGCTGCAGAGCGATGAAGCGGTTACCGGTGTAGCTGCCTACATCGGTGCTGGCAGCATGAATCCCACCCTCAACCAAGGCCAGCTGAGCATCGTGCTCAAGGACCGTGGCGATCGTGATGGCTTGGATGTGATCCTGTCGCGTCTGCAGGCCGCCGCTGCACATATTCCCGGCGTCGCGCTGTACTTGAAGCCGGTACAGGACGTGACCCTGGATACGCGTGTGGCTGCCACCGCCTACCAGTTCTCGCTGTCGGACATGGACAGCGCCGAGCTGGCCAAGCAGACCGAGCGCGTCACCGACGCATTGCGCCGCCTGCCTGAGCTGGCCGACGTCGACGACAACCTGGCCAACCATGGCCGTGCGCTGCATGTGGAAGTGGACCGCGACAAGGCCAGCCGCTACGGCGTGCCGATGCAGACCATCGACGACACGCTTTACGACGCCTATGGTCAACGCCAGATCTCGACCATCTTCACCCAGCTCAACCAGTACCGCGTGGTGCTGGAAGTGGCACCGGAGTTCCGCACCAGCGACGCACTGATGAACCAGCTGGCGATCGGCAGCAATGGCAGCGGCACGCTCAGCGGCAGCAATGCCACCACCCTGGGCCAGGTGACGTCGAGCAACTCGTCCACCGCCACCGGCATCGGCAGTGCCAATACCGGCATCGCACTCGGCGCAGGCGGCAGCATCCCGTTGTCGGCGATCGCCAGCGCTAAGCCCGGCACCGCGCCGCTGATCGTCAGCCACCAGCAGCAGCTGCCGTCGGCGACGATCTCGTTCAACCTGGCACCCGGCTACTCCTTGTCCGAAGGTGTGGATGCGATCAACAAAACCGTGGCCGAACTGGAGCTGCCGCAGCGGATGCAGGCGCAGTTCGTCGGCACCGCCGCCGAGTTCTCCAGTAGCCAGACCGATGTGATCCTGTTGCTGCTGGCCGCCATCGCAGTGATCTACATCGTGCTCGGCGTGCTGTACGAGAGCTGGATCCATCCGCTGACCATCATCTCGACCCTGCCGCCTGCCGGTGTCGGTGCACTGCTGGCCTTGTACCTGTGTGGCATGAGCCTGTCGGTGGATGGCATCGTCGGCATCGTGCTGCTGATCGGCATCGTCAAGAAGAACGCGATCATGATGATCGACTTCGCGCTGGACGCGCAGCGTTCCGGCGCCAATGCCTATGACGCGATCCGCCGCGCCTGCCTGCTGCGTTTCCGCCCGATCATGATGACCACCGCCGCGGCCATGCTTGGCGCCCTGCCGCTGGCGCTGGGCACCGGTATCGGTTCGGAGCTGCGGCGGCCGCTGGGTGTGGCCATCGTCGGCGGCCTGCTGCTGTCGCAGCTGGTGACCCTGTACACCACGCCGGTGATCTACCTGTACTTCGAGCGTCTGTCCGAGTGGGCGACCAAGCGCCGCGAGCAACGCGCCGCTGCACGCCTGCAGACGGCACGGTAAGCGCGGATGAACATCTCCGCGCCTTTCATCTCGCGCCCGATCGGCATCACCCTGCTGGCGATCGGCCTGTTCTTCGCTGGGCTGGTCTGCTACCTGCGGCTGGGCGTTGCTGCCCTGCCCAATCTGGCCATCCCGGTGATCTTCGTGCAGGCCTCCAACACCGGTGCCGACGCCAACACCATGGCAGCCACGGTCACCGCGCCATTGGAACGGCACTTGGGCCAGGTGCCCGGCATCGACACCATGCGCTCCAGCAGCAGCGATGGCCGCAGCATGGTGTTCCTGATGTTCAACACCAGCCGCAACATCGATTCGGCTGCACAGGACGTGCAGGCTGCGATCAATGCGGCCATGGCCGACCTGCCGGCCGGCATCAACACGCCCACCTACCAGAAAGCCAACCCTAACGACGATCCAGTGATCGCCTTGGCGCTGACCTCGGACACGCAGTCGGTAGCCGAGCTGTACAACACCGCCGACTCGTTGTTGGCGCAACGTTTGCGCCAGCTGCCCGGTGTCTCACAGGTGGATATCGCCGGTGCCTCCACGCCCGCGGTGCGCGTGGACCTCAACCTGCGCGCGATGACCGCGCTGGGCCTGAGCCCGGATGACCTGCGCAATGCGATGCGCGCGGCCAACGTTGCTTCGCCGCTGGGCTTCCTCAGCGATGGCAGCAACCAGACCGCGATCATCCTCAACGACCAGATCCGCAAGGCCTCGGATTTCGCCAATGTGGCCATCTCAACCCATGACGGCGCAGTCGTCCGGCTGAAAGACGTGGCCACGGTCTACGACGGCCAGCAGGACGCGTATCAAGCCGCGTGGTTCAACGGCAAGCGCGGCGTGCTGATGTATGTCTACCTGCGCAGCGGCGACAACCTGGTCGCCACCGTCGATCGGGTGAAGGCGGCCATTCCCTCGCTTACCGGTTATCTGGATGCGGGCAGCACGCTGACGCCGTACTTCGACCGCACGCCGACCATCCGCGCCTCGCTGGCCGAAGTGCAGATCACCTTGATGATCAGCCTGCTGATGGTGATCCTGACCATGGCGCTGTTCCTGCGCCGGCTGGCGCCGACGCTGATTGCCGCAGTGACTGTTCCACTGTCACTGGCCGGTGCCGCGCTGGTGATGTACGCGCTGGACTTCACCCTCAACAACCTCACCCTGCTGGCGCTGGTGATCGCCATTGGCTTCGTCGTCGACGATGCCATCGTGGTGATTGAGAACGTCATGCGCCACCTCGACGAGGGCATGCCGCGACGTGAAGCAGCGATGGCTGGCGCGCGCGAGATCGGCTTCACCATCGTCTCGATCACCGCTTCCTTGATTGCGGTATTCCTGCCGATCATCTTCGCCCAGGGCATGATCGGTGCATTCTTCCGCGAGTTCACCCTCACTCTGGTCGCGGCGATCCTGGTCTCGGCGGTGGTCTCGCTGACCCTGACCCCGGCACTGTGCGCACGCTTCCTGCATCCGCATGCCGAAGGCGCACGCGATACCCGCACCAACCGCATGCTGGACCGCGTGCATGAGGGCATGCTCAAGGTCTACACGGTCGCGCTGGACTTCTCCCTGCGCCACGCCCTGCTGCTGTCGCTGACGCCGCTGTTGTTGATCGTGGCGACGTTCTACCTGGCCGGCTCGGTCAGCAAGGGCCAGTTCCCCGAGCAGGACACCGGCCTGATCTGGGGCCGCGCCAGCTCCAGCGCCACCGTCTCGTTCCAGGAAATGGCCGAACGCCAGCGTCGGCTCAGCGATACCTTCCTGGCCGACCCGGCGGTAAAGATGGTGGGCTCGCGACTGGGCTCCAGCCGCCAGGGCAGCAGCGCACAGTTCAACATCGAGCTGCATACCGAGAAGGAAGGCCGCAAGGAGCCCACCAATGTGGTGGTCAGCCGGCTAAGCGCCAAGGCTGCGCAGTTCCCGGATCTGGATGTGCGCTTGCGCGCCATCCAGGACTTGCCCTCCGACGGTGGCGGTGGCGGTTCACAGGGCGCGCAGAACCGCGTGACCCTGCAGGGCAACGACGCCGAACAGCTGGCCGAATGGCTGCCCAAGCTGGTGACCGCGTTGAAGCAACATCCGCAGCTGCGTGATGTCGGTTCGGACGTGGACAAGGGCGGCTTGATGCAGAAGATCGTCATCGACCGCGAGAAGGCCTCACGCCTTGGCGTGACCATTGGCGCCATCGACGGCGCGTTGTACGGTGCCTTCGGCCAACGCCAGATCTCCACCATTTATGCCGACCTCAACCAGTACGGCGTCGTGGTCAATGCACTGCCCAGCCAGACCGGCAGCCCGGCCGCTATCGAAGATCTGTACGTGCCATCCAAGAGCGGGCAGATGATTCCGCTGACTGCGCTGGCCCATCAGGAACCAGGACTGGCGCCCTCGCAGGTCACCCACCAGAACCAGTACACGGTGATGGACCTGAGCTACAACCTGGCACCGGGCGTAAGCAGCGGCGAAGGCGATGCCATCGTCAAATCGGTGATCGAAGGCCTGCGCATGCCCGGCGATATCCGCCAGGCTGCGCCCGGTGGTTTCCGTCAGGCGATGGACCCGGTCGCGATGCTGATGCTGATCATCGCCGCCATCGCCACGGTCTACATCGTGCTCGGCATGCTCTACGAAAACCTGGTGCATCCGGTGACGATTCTGTCGACGTTGCCGGCCGCGGGCATGGGCGCCTTGTTGGCCTTGTGGGCCACCAACACCGACCTGTCGATCATCTCGATGATCGCGTTGGTGTTGCTGATCGGCATCGTCAAGAAAAACGCGATCATGATGATCGACTTCGCTTTGGTCGCGCAGCGCGTGCACGGCAAGTCGCCGGCTGATGCGGTCCGTGAAGCCTGCATCGTGCGGTTCCGCCCGATCATGATGACCACGATGGTTGCCATTCTTGCGGCACTACCGCTGGCGATTGGCCTGGGTGAAGGCTCGGAACTGCGGCGTCCGTTGGGCATCGCAATGATCGGCGGCCTGCTGATCTCGCAGAGCCTGACCCTGCTCAGCACGCCGGCCCTGTACGTGATCTTCTCCTGCCTGCAGCAGCATTGGCGCAACTGGCGCGCACGCAGCAAGGAGCGCAAGCGCCTGCGCAAGCTCGCACGCGCGTGATCCCACTCCCTCCCTTGCGCGCAGCGCAGGGGAGGGCTGGGGAGGGGTGCTCTGGCTGTTGCTTTGGCTTTGGCTGTTGCTCTGGCTGTTGCTCTGGCTGTTGCTTTGGCTTTGGCTTTGGCTTTGGCTGTTGCTTCAGCCCTTCTCCCGCCTGCGGGAGAAGGGTTGGGATGAGGGGAGCTTTGGCTTTTTGCGCGCTGCGATCTAAGCGAAAAAAGCGACAGCAACAACGCAAAAGCTCACCCCTCCCCAACCCTCCCCTGCGCGCAAGGGAGGGGGCGAAGCGCAAAGCTGGCCCTCCGCAGCCACTTCTGCCACCGTATAGCCGCACCACGCTCCCGTCGGTCAAGACTGGTATCGCAATGCCCCTATTCAAATTCACCCGCCACGGCGGGCAAGCACGCGGCAGCCAACCGCACTCTCCCCTGCCCTGGATCGCCTTGATCGCGCTGATCCTCGGCGCAGTGGCGCTCGGCTTTGCCTGGCTCGCCGGTTGGATCGGTCGCGATCGGCTGACCGCACAGAACTTCACCGACGCCATCGAAGCTACCGGCGCAAACCACCCCGGCTTTCGCCGCGCCCACAGCAAGGGCGTATGCGTCAGTGGTTGGTTCGAACCCAGCGCACAGGCACCACAGCTGTCACACGCCCGCATATTCGAACAGTCGCGCGTACCGGTGCTCGGCCGCCTGTCGATAGGCGGCGGCAATCCACATGGCGCCGACAACAGCGCGCGCGTACGCAGCATCGCCGTGCAGCTGAGCAGCGACGATGGCCAGCAGTGGCGCATGGCCATGAACAGCTTCCCGTTCCTCGCCGTGGCCACACCGGAAGCCTTATACGAGCAGACCCGCGCGCAGATCCCCGACCCGGCCACCGGCAAGCCAAACCCGGCCAAGCTGGCGGCGATCCAGGAAAAGTACCCCAGCGCCCGTGCCTTCACCCAATGGGCCAAGACCGCGCCGTGGACCAACAGCTGGGCCAGCACCGAGTTCAACAGCGTCAACAGCTTCTGGTTCACCAATGCACAGGGGCAACGCCGTGCAGTGCGTTGGCGCTGGCAGCCACAGGCCACGCCGCGAGAACTGGATACCGCCAGCCGCGAACAGGCCGGAGTGGATTTCCTCAGCCAGGATCTGCAGCAGCGGCTCGCGCAGGGGCCGGTTCGCTGGAACCTGGTGGTGACTTTGGCCAGTACGAGTGACGCGATCAATGATCCATCGGTGCCATGGCCAGCTGAGCGCGAGCAGATAGTCGCCGGCGTCCTCAACATCGATCGGACGCAGGCGCAGGAACAAGGCAGCTGCAACGACCTCAACTTCGACCCACTGATTCTTCCAGACGGCGTCGAAGGCAGCGACGACCCCATCCTCGCCGCCCGCTCGGCGGTGTACTCGCAGTCCTTCAATCGCCGCGAGCGCGAGCGCGCGACCGGCGAAGCTGCACGTGACAACGCACAGGTGCAGCCATGAGCCAAAGCAACGGACACTTCAACCTGCTGGCGCGAGTGCTGCACTGGAGCATGGCGCTGCTGATCCTGGCGATGCTGTTCATCGGCGTAACCATGGTTGCCTCCGTGCATCTGCGTCCCGGCCTGATCAATCTGCACCGTCCGCTCGGCATCCTGATCTTGGTACTGGCCCTGCTGCGCCTGTACAACCGCCTGCGCCACAAGCCACCGCCGCTGCCCGCTGATCTGCCTGCTTGGCAAGCATGGGCAGCCACCGCCTCGCACTGGCTGCTGTATGCGTTGATGCTGGCGATGCCATTGATCGGCTGGGCAATGTTGTCGGCAGGCGGCTATCCCATCGTGCTGTGGGGCGGCGTGCAGCTGCCGGCCATCGTGCCGCATACACCATCGCTGTATGCACTGCTGCGCAATGCCCACAGCCTGCTGGCCTACCTGCTGTTCGTGACGGTGCTGATGCATGTGGGTGCGGCCTTGTTCCACGCCTGGGTGCGCCGCGACGGCGTGTTCCAGGCGATGGCGCGCGGCCCACGCCGCTGATGCATTCAGGGCGCGGGCGGCTTGCCCTCGCCCTTGCTAGTAGCAGCCCAATAGATGCCGCCGTACAGGTGCTCCAGATAGCTTGGATCGTTATAGGCCTCGGCCTGATGACCCAACGCGGTGGCGAATATGCGGCCGCCTTCGAAACGGTGGTACCAGGCCACGGGATGATCCCTGCCCATGCCCTTGGCAACCTGGCCCGGCCATATCAGCGTGGGATCGTAGCTGCGCTCATCGACCGCCAGCAGCGTGACCAGTTCATCGCTGTACGGCGGGTCGTACTCGTACCATTCATCACTCCATAGCCAGCGCTGTGGAAGACCTGCGGTCGCCGGGAAGTCGCGGTTTACAACATCGACCATGGCGGTCTGCAGATAGGGATGGGTACGGAACGAGCGGCCGATCATGCGGTCGTACCACTCCCACTCACCGCGCCGTATCGCGAACGCCTTGTGCACGGCGACCACACCGCCACCATCGCGCACGTACTGCTGGAATTTTTCACGCTGCGCGGGCGACAACTCGGTGGCCGGGGTGTTGAGCAATACGATGGCGTCGTACTGCGCCAGATCCTGATCGAAGACGGTGGTGTTCCAGGCCCAGGTCAGCGCGAAGTAGTGCTGCCGCGCCAGCGCCTCGAACTGCGGCTTGGCGACCGGGATGTAGTCATGGTGGTATTGATTGGGAATTGCAGCGACCAGTACCTTGAACTGCTGCGCCCACGCCGGGCTGCAGGCAAACAGCATTACCACCAACATCCAGCATCTACGTCGCATGTTCAGTTCCTGCCCGGGGTTGCAGCGAGCATAGTGTGCTGTCGATGCGCCAGCATCAGCCTTGCTGAAATTTCATAGCTCCTACGGATAAAAGCATACCGCCATGCCGTTGTAGGAGCGGCGTGAGCCGCGAAGCAAGGGATGTGCCCGTTGCGGCGGGGTTGGGTTTGCTTGGAGGGCCCCTGCCGAGCATGGCTCGGCACTACGTTTGTTGGGTTTGTTGGAAAACCTCTGCCGAGCATGGCTCGTCACTACGTTGGTTGGGCTTGTGCAGAAAGCCCCTGCCGAGCATCGCTCGGCACTACATTTGGCTACAGCCAGCCCTTTTGGCGTGCTACGCGGTGCGCTTCTATGCGATTGGCAACGCCGAGCTTGCCGATGCATTCGGAAAGGTAATTACGCACGGTGCCGTGCGACAGGCCGAGCTGCTCGGCGATCTCATTGGCGGAGCGGCCTTCACCGGCCAGGCGCAACACCTGCCGCTCGCGATCATTCAACGGGTCGGCCTCGGACCAGGCTTCCACCGCCAGTTGCGGATCGATCGCGCGGCCACCGCGCTGCACCTGACGCAGGGCATCGGCAAGCTTTTCCGCTGGCGCGTCCTTGAGCAGATAACCCTGCACACCCGCATCCAATGCACGCCGCAGGAAACCACTGCGGGCAAACGTGGTCACGATCACCACCTTGATTGGCAGCTGGTGACGTTGCACGCGTTGCGCCAATTCCAGACCGGTCAGCAATGGCATTTCAATATCGGTGACCAGGATGTCCGGCTTCAGCCGCTGCAGTTCGCGCCAGGCGATCTCACCATCGGCGGCGGTGCCTATCACTTCGATATCGGCTTCAAGATTGAGCAAGGCCGACAGCGCACCGCGCACCATCGCCTGATCCTCGGCCAGCAGGATACGGATCATGCGCCCGCTCCCTGCGCCGGCAGGTTTGCCGAATCAAGCTGCGCGGTGTTCGCCACGGATTCGTAGGCCATCCGTTGTTCCTGTATCGGGATACGAACCTTCAATCGGGTGCCTTGCCCCTTCGGCGACTCGATCTGCAGTTCGCCTCCCAATGCCAATACGCGCTCGCGCATTCCGGCCAAGCCGTTGCCATTGGCCGAAACGCCACCGCGACCGTCATCGACAACCTCCATCAACACCGCCTCCGGCAACACATTGATACTGATCAGTGCCTCATTGGCCTGCGCATGGCGGGCGATATTGGTGGCCGCCTCGCGCAACACCATCGACAAGCCAGCCTCGATCCACGCGGGCATCGCCGGCGGCGGTGCATAGCGCAGGTGCACCCGCGAGGATTCCAGCAGCAGATGTGCAGACGCCAGCTCGGCTGCGAGATCGGCAGCACGGAAACCGGTAACCGCACTGCGCACCTGTGCAAGTGCATCACGCGCGATCTGCTCGGCCTCGGCCAATTCGCGCTGTGAGCGCTGCGGGTCGCGCTCGAACAGCTTGCGCGACAATTCCATCTTCAGTGTGATCAACGACAAGGTATGCCCGAGCAGGTCATGCAGATCGCGACCGATGCGCTCGCGCTCTGCTGTCGCTGCCAAACGTCGCACTTCTTCGTGCGAGAGCCGTAGCGCGGCGTCCTTCTCGCTGCTCGATCGTTCCACATTGACGATCAAGCCGATGATCACCGCCAGCGCCGGAATCCACGCAATCACCTGCCAAGGGTAGCCAATCCACCAGGCCAGCGACAGGAACGCCAGGTTCAACAACGCCAGTTCGAACATGTATTGGCGCGTACTGATGCAACGGTTGGTCCGCAGCATCACGCAACCAAACACGAAGTAATTCATGCCGGAGGGATAGATCGGCAGCAAGGCCATCGACAGTACGATCATCGCCAACGCGAAGATCGGCGCATGCCGGCGCGCACTTGTCAGCGTCAACATGTAGAACAGGATGAACAGCGGGAACGACCACAATGTGATCAGCGCCCAGCGCAGGGTGTAGCCCGCACCGAACATCGGCGTGATGAACACCCATACCGTCCACAGCAGATGTACGGCATCCACCCACGGCCATTTGCCGAGCTTGATGTTGTCGGCCACCACCGAATCCGGTGCCGGCTTCAACCATTCAGGTCGCTGCAATCCCATCGGCGTTCATCCTGTGCAATGCGGCAATGATGCCATCAGCCGTGGCGGCGCAGTCGCCAGCCAGCCATGGCCGTGACGACCACGGTGAATGCGAGCAACCACAGCACATGCGGCCAGGCACTGCCCACCTCGAAGTCCAACGCGCCCTGCGCAAGCATGTTCAGATGATGACTGGGCCAGATCACGGCCAGGTCGCGCAGCAACGGCGGCAGCACCTTCAGCGGGAACCACAGCCCCGACAGCACCGCCATCGGCAGGTAGACCAGGTTGATCACCGCAGCGGCGCCGTTGCCTTTGGCCAGCGTGCCCAGCAGCAAGCCCAGCGCGCAGAACGGCAAGGTGCCGAAGCTTGCCACTGTGGTCAGCCGCAGCACCTGCGAGGCGTTGAGCTGCACACCGGCTACGGTAGTAGCCAGCAGTTGCAGGATCACCACGATGGCCAGCGCGGTCAGCATCGCCATCACCATCTTGCCTAGCAGATAGGCCAGCGGCGGCATCGGCATGGCGCGCTTCAGGGTGAGCAGGCCGTTGTCGCGCTCCAGTGCCAGCGCGATGCCAAAGCCGAACAGACCCGGCGCCATCACCCCGAAGGTGACGTAGCTGCCCAGCAGGAAGCGGGCGGCATGGGCCGGCTGCGTATGGCCAAGCAGCACCGCAAACAGCAGATAGAAGACAGCCGGGAACAGCAAGGTCGGCAGCACGAAGCCGGGATAGCGCAGGTAGCGCAGGCATTCGGCACGGGTCTCCTGCAGGTAGGCGCCCAACACTCGGCGGGGCGACATCACAGGCAGCATCGGTTCGAATCGGGTGTTCATCAGGCAGCCTCGCGTTGTGTCTGCGCGGCATCGGCTGCGGTCAGATCGGTGAAGGCTTCGCCCAGGCCCGCCGGCTGCACCTCCAACCCGGATAGCGCAGGGTCTGCCTGCAGCAGTTGCCGCACTACGCTTTCGACGCGGTCGCTGCGAAGCTGCAGGTAGTCACCGTCCCGGTTGATCTGCACCACTCCCGGCCAGGACGCCAGCACCGCCACATCCAAGGTGCTGACGCAGCGGATGCTGCGATGGACGACCCGTGCGCGCAGTGCATCGACGCTGCCGTCGCTGACGATGCGGCCACGCAACAACACGCAGACACGATCAGCCAGGCGCTCGGCCTCCTCCAGGTAATGGGTGGTGAGCACCACCGCGGTCCCTTCGGCGACCAATGCCCGCACCGTCGTCCACAACTGCTGCCGCGCCGGCAGGTCCAGACCAACGGTGGGTTCGTCCAGGAACAACAGGCGTGGGCGCCCACATACGGCAAGGGCGAACTGTACCCGCCGCTGCTGGCCACCGGACAACTTGCCATAGCGGCGCTTCAGCAGGTCCTCTATACCGGCCAATGCAGCGGTTTCGGCCAGACTTCGAGGGGCTGGGTAATAGCTGGCCGACAGTTGGATAAGCTCGGCCACATTCAAGGTTTCCGGCAGCGCGGCGCTCTGCAGCATCACGCCGATACCACGTCGCGCAGCCAGCTGCTGCGGCTCATGGCCGAACAGCTGCACCTGCCCGGCATCAGCACGCAGCAGGCCGAGCAGCAGACTGATGGCGGTGGTCTTGCCAGCGCCATTGGGCCCGAGCAGCGCCAGCACCTGCCCGGCGCGCAGTTCCAGATCAACGCCATCCAATGCCCGCACTTCGCCATAGCGCTTGTGCACGCCTTGCAGGCTTGCCAGTACCTCACCGTGTGCTGTCATTGCCGCCTCCTTCCTCAGGGAATGTCGCTAACTTAGGTCGCCGATGTCCGTGCCCCCAGTGCACTCGATCAGGCAAAGCACATGACAGCCGTCACCTGCGCAGCGGGTACGGCGGCATCTATGATTCGCTCACTCCGCCCCGTCACTGCCGGCCGCGGCGAATTGCGCTAAGTTGCGGTCACATTCCCCCTCCCACGCCGTCCTGCTACCCATGAATGCATCTGCTGAACTGCTGAAGGAACTCCGCATCGACCGCTCCGCCCCGCCACCGCGTGGCCCTGCACCGTCGCGGCGCTGGTTGTGGATCGTGATCGGGCTGGTACTGGCCCTACTGCTGGTACTGGGCATTGGTGCCCTGCTCGGCGGCAAAAAACCCGTGACCGTGCAGACCGCACCAGTGGTGGCGATGAACCAGGCCGGTGCCGGCAACAGCTCGGTGCTGGACGCCAGCGGTTACGTGGTGGCCCGGCGCATGGCGACGGTATCGGCCAAGATCACCGGCAAGGTGCGCGAGGTCATGATCGAGGAAGGCATGCGTGTCGAAGAGGGCCAGATAATGGCCACGCTGGACCCGATCGATGCCAACGCCCAGCGCAGCCTCAACGCCGCCCAGCTCGATGCGGCCCGCAGCCAGAGCGAAGGCCTGCAGGCGCAGCTGCGCCAGGCCGAAGCTGAAGCCGGCCGTCTGCAGTCGCTGGTAGGCCAGCAGCTGGTCTCGCGTTCGCAGTACGACCAGGCCGTGGCCGCCCGTGACAGCCTGCGCGCGCAGCTGGCCACCTCACGCCACAACACCAAGGTCGCGCTGGACGCGCTGGCCATCGCCGACCTGGGCGTGGACAACAACGTGGTGCGCGCACCGTTCTCCGGCGTGGTCACAGCCAAGGCCGCGCAGCCGGGCGAGATCGTCTCGCCACTGTCGGCCGGCGGCGGCTTCACCCGTACCGGTATCGGCACCATCGTCGATATGGAATCGCTGGAAGTGGAAGTGGAAGTCGGCGAAGCCTTCATCGGCCGCGTACAGCCGAAGATGCCGGTGGAAATCGTGCTGAATGCCTACCCGGACTGGAAGATTCCGGGCCATGTGATCGCCATCATTCCCACCGCCGATCGTGGCAAGGCCACGGTGAAGGTACGCGTGGCCCTGGAAGCCAAGGACCCGCGCATAGTGCCGGAGATGGGTGTCCGCGTGAGCTTCCTTGAAAAGGCCGCTGCTGCTGGCACTGAAGCACCGAAGGGTGTGCGCGTACCTGCTGCCGCGATTGTCGAGCGCGACGGTAAGCCGGTCGCCTTCGTGGTGCAGGCCGATGACAAGGTGAAACAGCAGGTGCTGGAAGTCGGCCAGGTGTTGGCCAAGGACAAACAGGTGCTGTCGGGATTGAGTGCCGGACAGACAGTGGTGCTCAGCCCTGCAGCGGAACTGAAGGATGGCGACAAGGTGGCATTGGAAGACGCAGAGAAGTAAGCGCGGGCTTGTGATATTTGCTGCGCTGGCGAGAAACACCTGATGAACTGCACTGGCGGTGTTGGTTTTGCTGTTGCATTTGCTGTTGCTGTTGCCGTTGCTCTAGCCATTGCTTCAGCTGTTGCTTTAGCCCTTCTCCCGCCTGCGGGAGAAGGGTTGGGATGAGGGCAGCTTTAGCTCTTGCCTTATCGGGGCCCCTTCCGCAGCGACGGAGCTGACGGATAAGACCCCACCGGGGCGACGTGCATGGATGTACGTCGTTTTTCGACGAGACAGGGATGTCTCGTCGAAAAATCCCGGCAGCGGAGTGGACCCGCGATGCGGAGCATCGTGGGCGCGGAGGCAGGGTGTGTTTCTTTTGGTTACTTGTTCTTTGCACAAGCAAAGAAAAGTGACTCGCTCCCCGCAGGGGAGTGAAAGCCGTTGCTGTTGCCTTGGCGACCACGGCATCACATGAAGCAAAGGCACTGCAGAAGCCAACGGCAGGAGCAAAAGCTGCCTTCACCCCTACCCCTCTCCCGCTGGCGGGAGAGGGGAAAGCAAAAGCCACAACAAAAGCCACAACACAGCAACGGCCACAGCCAGAGCCAGAGCCAGAGCCAAAACTACGGCCAAAGCCAAAGCCCCCACCCAACCCGTCCCCTTGCCTTCAGCAAAGAGGGGACCAGAAGCAAAGCCAACCATTCCAACATCACGAATCACACACTACACATCACCGCGTCACTGCTGAGGATCATCCATGAGCACCCTCGTCTCCCTGCGCAACATCACCAAGACCTACCAGCGTGGCCCGGAAAAAGTGCAGGTACTGCACGGCATCAACCTGGATATCGCCCGTGGCGACTTCGTCGCGTTGATGGGCCCCTCGGGTTCGGGCAAAACCACCCTGCTCAACCTGATCGGCGGCCTGGATACCCCCAGCGGCGGCGAGATCAACATCGAAGACCAGCGCATCGATCAGCTCAGCGCCGGCCAGCTTTCCACCTGGCGCAGCCACCACGTTGGCTTCGTATTCCAGTTCTACAACCTGATGCCCATGCTCAGCGCGCAGAAGAACGTCGAACTGCCGCTGCTGCTGACCAACCTCAACGCCGCCGACCGCAAGCGCCGCGCGCAGATCGCACTGACGCTGGTTGGCCTGGCCGATCGTCGCGACCACCGCCCCAACGAACTTTCCGGCGGCCAACAACAGCGCGTTGCCATCGCCCGCGCCATCGTCTCCGACCCCACTTTCCTGATCTGCGACGAGCCCACCGGCGACCTTGACCGCCAGAGCGCGGAGGAAGTGCTGGGCCTGCTGCAGCTGCTCAACCGCGAACACGGCAAGACCATCATCATGGTCACCCATGATCCCAAGGCCGCCGAGTACGCAACCCACACCGTGCATCTGGACAAGGGCGAGCTGGTCGACGCCCCGGTGCACTGAGGAGCACGGCCATGAAGTACTTCTCATTGATCTGGGCGCAGCTGTTCCGCAGCCGCACGCGTACTTTGTTTACCCTACTTTCCATCATCACGGCCTTCCTGTTGTTCGGCATGCTCGACTCGGTGCGCGTGGCCTTCGCCAGCGGTGGCAGCACCGTAGCCGGAGCCAACCGTCTGGTGGTGGCCTCGCGTCTGTCCATCACCCAGTCACTGCCTATCCGGCTGGAATCGCAGATCCGCCAGATCGAGGGCGTTGACGACGTCACCTATGCCATGTGGTTCGGTGGCATCTACCAGGACCAGAAGAATTTCTTCCCGAACTTCTCGGTCGCGCCTAACTACTTCGACCTGATGACCGAGTTCGACATCTCCAAGGAGCAGGTGGACGCCTTCCGCAACACGCGTACCGGTGCCATCGTCGGTGAATCGCTGGCCAAGCAGTTCGGTTGGAAGATAGGCGACACCATTCCGCTGCAGGCCACCATCTTCCCGCGTGGCGGCAGCAATGATTGGCCGTTGCAGCTGGTCGGCACCTTCAAATCCAAGAACACCGCCACCGCTGCCAACGAAGAGCGCCAGTTGATGATGAACTGGAAGTACTTCGATGAATCCAACGACTACATCAAGAACCAGGTCAGCTGGTACACCGTTCGCCTCGACAACCCCGATCACGCCTCACGCGTGGCGCAGGCCATCGATGCGATCTCGGCCAATTCCGATCACGAAACCAAGAGCCAGACCGAGTCTGCCTTCCAGCAGGCCTTCATCAAGCAGTTCGCCGACATCGGCATGATCGTCACCTCGATCATGGGTGCGGTGTTCTTTACCTTGCTACTGCTCACCGGCAACACCATGGCCCAGGCCGTGCGTGAACGCGTACCCGAACTTGCCACGCTGAAAACACTGGGCTTCAAGGACGGCACCATGCTGATGCTGGTGATGGTGGAATCCATCGTGCTGGTCGGCCTGGGAGGTGCGTTCGGCTTGGGACTGGCCGCGCTGGCGCTGCCGGTGATGGCACCACAGACCATGGGCCTGCTGCCGCCGCACGTGCCGGCACAGACCTGGATCGTGGGCCTGGTGCTGATCGTGGTGATCGGTTTGGTGGTGGGCGTGTTGCCGGCACTGCGGGCCAAGCGCCTGAAGATCGTCGACGCACTGGCCGGGCGCTGAGGACAACGACATGAAGAACTTTCTTTCGAATGCGCTGGTTATCCTGCTGCTGATAGTAGGTCTGGGTGTGTGGATCGCACTGCCATGGATAGGTGTGGCGGTGCTCGCCGTGGCGATCGCGTTGTGGTTGATGCTCACCCGCACCGGACGCTTGGCATTGGCCGCAACCCGGATTGGTCTTGCCAGTCTGCCGCAACGCTGGGGGTCCTCATCGGTGATCGTGATTGGTATTGCCGGGGTGGTCGGCGTGCTGGTAGCGATGCTGGCGATGGGCCAGGGCTTCCAGGCCACGCTGGAAAGCACCGGTGATGACAGCACCGCAATCGTCCTGCGCGGCGGCTCGCAGGCCGAGACCAACTCGGTGATCACGCGCGATCAGGTGCCCTTGCTGGAAACCCTGCCAGGCGTGAAGCGTGGCGAAGATGGCCGGCCTTTGGTGTCTGCTGAGGTCTCACAGGTAGTCAACCTCACCTCGCGCGGCGACGGCACCGATGTCAACGCCCAGTTCCGCGGTGTTGGCGAGCAGGCGTGGGCGGTGCACGACAAGGTAAAGCTGGTCGAGGGCCGCAAGTTTGGTGCCGGCCTGCGCGAGATCGTCGCAGGTCGCGGTGCGCAGAAACAGTTCCAGGGCCTGGAAGTCGGCAAGGAATTGATGCTGGGCAATCAAGCGTGGACGGTGGTGGGCATCTTCGAGTCCGGCGATGCGCATGATTCGGAGCTGTGGACCGATGCGCAGACGCTCGCAACCACCTACAACCGCAGCGCCTGGCAATCGATCAACGTGCGCACCGAGGGCAAACAGGGCTTTGAGGCATTCAAGGCTGCAGTAGCCAACGATCCACGCCTGAAACTGGATGTAGAGACCACTGCCGAGTACTACAACAAGCAGGGCGGCGGTTTGAACAAGCTGCTCAAGATACTGGGCACGGTGATCGGTGCAATCATGGCTGTTGGTGCGGTGTTCGGCGCACTCAACACCATGTATGCCGCCGTCGCCACGCGTGCGCGCGAGATCGCGACGCTGCGCGCTATCGGCTTCCGCGGCGTGCCAGTGGTTACCGCGGTGATGCTGGAAACCATGCTGTTGGCCCTGCTCGGTGGTTTGCTCGGCGGTGCCATCGCCTGGTTGGCATTCAACAACTTCACCGTTTCAACCTTGGGCAACAACTTCAGCCAGGTGGTGTTCCAGTTCAAGGTATCGCCGCCCCTGCTATGGAGCGGCTTGAAATGGGCCTTGGGCATCGGCTTGGTTGGCGGCCTGTTCCCGGCACTGCGCGCGGCACGCCTGCCGATCACAACCGCGCTGCGCGAAACCTGATTCAACACCGCGTAAACCGCGGAATCAGCCACCCACCTGCCGACGTGCAGGTGGGTTGGCGGAAAGTCTACCTTCACGCATCTATCCGTTTAGGTCATCATGCGCCCCCGCCCAAGTCCCGGCGGCCAGCGGAGCTGTGATGGCAGATGCTGTGTCCCTCCCCCAACGGTGATGCATCTGTGACGGCGCCCCACAAGGGCGCTTTTTTTGTAGTTGGTATAAAGGAAAACCGAAAGCGATGTATTTGAAGTCGACCAAACTGTGCTCCGCGATCACCCTCGCGTTGCTCGGCAGCTCCAGCCTCACCGCGTTCGCACAGGATGCGAGCGAGACCACCACCACCCTGGACCGCATCGAGATCACCGGTTCACGCATCCGCCAAGCCAGCGTTGAGACCGCCCAGCCGGTCATCGCCTTGAGCCGTGCGGAAATCGAGAAGAAGGGCTACGTCAACGTCGCCGACATCCTGCAGGACGTCACCGCTGCCGGCGCACCGTCGCTGAGCCGCGCTTCGGCGCTGTCGTCCGGCCGTGACTACGGCGGCATGTATGTCAGCCTGCGCAACCTCGGCCCCGAGCGCACCCTGGTGCTGATCGACGGCCGCCGCATGGGCGTCAGCGCCGGCGGTTTCTCCGACGTCGGTTCGATTCCCTCGGCCATCGTCGAACGCGTTGAAGTGCTGACCGACGGTGCTTCTGCACTGTACGGCTCGGACGCCATCGCCGGCGTCGTCAACGTCATCACCCGCAAGAACTTCGACGGCGGCAACGCCAGCGCCTATGTCGGCCAGTACGGCGAAGGCGACGGCCAGAAGCGCTCCTACAGCGCCAATTTCGGCAAGACCTTCGACCGCGGCTGGTTCAGCATTGGCGCCGAAAAGACCAAGGAAGATCCGGTCCTGGGTGGCGCCCGCGAATTCACCGCCTATCCCAACGGCCCCTACCATCCGACCGATGGCCTGAACGGCAATACCCAGTGGGGTTCGGTCACCGTCGACGGCAAGCCGCTCACCGTCGGCCCGGGCGGCGATCCGTCCGATGTCGCCAACTTCCACAAGCCGGACCCGGCGACCTACGCCAACACCAAGACCAACATGACGCTGCTCTCCTCGCTGGAGCGCAAGTCGGCCTTTGCCAATGGTGGTTTCCAGATCACCGACGATCTGCGCGTGGTCGCCGACGTTCTTTACAGTGAACGCGAGTCGGTCAAGCAACTCGCCGGTTACCCCTACTCGGTGTCGGCTGCACAGGCAGCCAGCGGCGCACGTGCCGCACTCTCTGCCGATAGCGCATTCAACCACTGGGGCAAGGACGTGTTGTTCTCGCGTCGCACCGAGGAATACCCGCGTGTGACCAACAACGCGCTGACCACCAAGCGCGCCAGCCTTGGCCTGGAAGGCAGCTTCGAGACTGGTTCGCGGTTCTGGGACTGGAACGTGAGCTACATGTTCAACCGCAATGAAGGCGAGCGCCAGAGCCTGCAGAGCATGTACCAGCCGAACGTCAACCTGGCCGTGGGCCCGTCCTTCATCGATGCCAGCGGCGTTGCCCGCTGCGGCAGCCTCGGCAACGTGATCGAAGGCTGCGTGCCGTGGAATCCGCTGGCGCCGGCTGGCAGCAACACCCCCGGCTCGCTCAGCGACAAGGCGGTGCGCGACTACATCTTCACCCGCTTCACCGATGAAATGCGAAGCACCACAAAGGTGGTCAGCGCCAACATCTCCGGCTCGCTGGCGAGCCTGCCGGCCGGCGACATCATGGCGGCGATGGGCGTTGAGCATCGCAGCGAAGAAGCCAGCTACACCCCGGACCTGATGGTGCAGAACGGCCAGATCGCCGGCACCAGCGGCGCGCCGACGCGTGGCGACTACAAGCTGGACGAGGTCTACCTGGAAGTGCAGGTACCGCTGCTGGCCGACCTGCCGTTCGCGCGTGAACTGTCGCTGGACCTGGCTGGTCGCTATTCCGACTACAACAACTTCGGTGGCACCACCAACGGCAAGTTCGGCCTGAAGTGGAAGCCGATCGACACCTTGCTGGTCCGCGCCACCTACGGCACCGGCTTCCGTGCGCCGACCGTGGACGACCTGTACGGCGGCACCGTCACCACCCGTGACCGCGTCACCGATCCCTGCGATCGTTCGTTCGGAGCAGCCGCACGCAATGCTGAAGTAGCTGCACGCTGCAGCGCGGCCGGCCTGGGCGCCGACTTCCGCCAGAAGACCGGCGACGGCGAACTGGCCACCACCTCCGGCGTTCAGGCCGTCACCGACTTCACCTCCGGCTCCAACGCCGCACTGAAGCCGGAAACCGCCAAGACCTGGACCGTCGGCCTGGTTTACAGCCCGGACTTCGTCAGCGGCCTGGACCTGAGCCTGGACTGGTGGAAGATCCGCATCGACGACGTGATCGTCGGCGAGTCGGCCACTGACATCCTCAACCAGTGCTACGTGCAGAACATCAGCTCGGCCTGCGGCCGGTTCACCCGCTACAGCTCCGGCGCCAACAAGGGCCAGGTGAGTGGCATGAACCGTTCGTTGAACAACGCCGGTTATCAGGAAACCGCTGGTTACGACCTCGGCGTGCGCTACCGTCTGCCGGAAATGACCTACGGCCAGCTGTCGCTACGCTGGAACACCACGTATGTGGATTACCTGTCGCGCAAGAGCGACAACGTCGAAACCACCCCGGTCGAACAGTTCACTGGCTGGGAAGGCAACTTCCGCGTGCGCTCCAACCTGACGCTGGATTGGCAGAACGGCAACTTCGGCGCGAGCTGGACTACCCGTTACTACTCCAGCATGAAGGAGAAGTGCTCCTACGATCTGGACGGTGGCCCGGAGTGCAACATGCCGGACTTCCAGTCGGCTTACACCGACATGCAGCCGAGCCGCAAGCTGGGCTCCAACACCTTCCACGACCTGCAGGTGCGTTATGCCATGCCGTGGAATGGCACCGTGTCGCTGGGCGTCAACAACGTGTTCAAGCATGAAGGCCCGATCATGTACAGCCAGCCGAACAGCAGCTTCACCTACTACGGTGGCTTCGACATCGGTCGTTTCATGTACATGAAGTACCAGCAGCGCTTCTGAGCCAGGCAACAACAGCGTTGGATGGCGATGACATAGTCGACCACCCAGGACGCTCCGCTTGAAGCCCCTCTCCCGCATGCGGGAGAGGGGTTGGGGTGAGGGCAGCTTTTCGCTTCTTTGAGGTAGCGGGAGGGCCTTCGGCCGCAGGGGGCGTTGCTCCGATCACACACAAAAAGCTGCGATTGCAAACCCATATGTAGCGGACGCATCATCTGCTTCGCGGCCAACGCCTCTCCCACAAACAAGGGCGCTGGTCTGTCGTACCGCCCGCTGTTGGCCGGCCACCTGATCGGTAGCGGAACTCACCGCAACCCAAACACAACACAACGGTCATCTGCCTGTCATCGCCACGCGGTAGATGCGGCACATGGTTGTGGCTACCGTGGCAGCCTCCCCAAACCGGTTCCCGCCATGCTTCGTTCGCTGGCGCTGGCTGGCGTCTGCGTGATGCTGGCCGGCTTTGCACTCTCCTCTCCTGTCCCCCCGCTGTCACTCAGTGAGCGTTTGGCAGCGCCTGGCGGCACGTCGCCGCTGGTTCCCAGCGAACGCATCGACGCCCTCCTCACCCGCCTGCCGCATCGGCAAGGCAGCGTTGCCGGCAGTGACGGCATCGCCCTGCATTGGGTGGCGTTCGAGCCGGGCGACTACCAGCTGGATTACCGCTACTTGGGCAAGGGCGAACGCTTTCCGGAGTTCTCGCTGGAGGCATCGGCGCCAGCCATCGGAAACCACACTGATCCGCGCGGCACGGTGATCCTGCTGCATGGCTGGATGATGGATGGCGGTTCCCTGATGCCATGGTCGCTGGAATTGGCACAGCAGGGTTACCGCACCATCGCGCTGGATCTGCGCAATCACGGTCGTTCCGGACATGCGCTTTCCGGCTACGGTACGCGCGAGGGCGAGGATGTGGTCGCCGCATTGAAAGCACTAAAGAGCGAAGGCCGCATCAGCGGTCCGGTGCATCTTCTAGGTGTCTCCTATGGCGCGGCTACCGCGATCTTCGCGGCCCGCGAACTGGGCCCGCAGCTACGCAGCGTGGTGGCGATGGAATCATTCGACAACGCCGGCAAAGCCATTCGCACGATGGTGCCGCATATGCTGGCCAAGCCACCGGAGCGTTGGAGCGACTATGTCGCACTGCCACTGGCACGTTGGCAATACGGCGGCCGTGGATTGGATGAGGCCATCGCCACCACCGATCGCAAGCTCGGCATCAATCTGGACAAGGTGGATGTCGGTCAGGCCTTGGCACAAGTTCCAGCCTGCGTGCTGTTGATACACGGCCGCGACGACGAGCACATCCCGGTTGCTCAGGGGCGCGCATTGGCTGCGGCGGCGCCGCGTGCGCGGTATCTGGAAGTCCCTGCGGAAGATCATCTGAGCTTACCGATGCGCCTGGATCGTCTATCCGGCGCAGTGAATACATGGTTCGAGCAAGCCGATGACAATGGCCACTGTGCATCGACGGTAACCGCGAGTCTTTGAGATTCCGACCGTTTTCGTGACGGTGCACCAAGAGAACCCCGCGAAGCCGTAGTGCCGAACCATGTTCGGCAGAGGCATTCCACATAGCATCTGCACTGCTCATCGCTTGGGCTTGGGCTTGGGCTTGGGCTTGGGCTTGGGCTTCGGCTTCGGCTTTGGCTTTGGCTTTGGCTTCGGCCGTGGCCCTTGCTCTGGCTGTCGCTTAAGCCCTTCTCCCGCCTGCGGGAGAAGGGTTGGGATGAGGGCAGCTTCTGGCTTCTGTCGTTTGGCTTTTTTGGCTTGATTCAAGCCTTTCCGCGCCGTTGTCTCTACGAGCTTCGCGGCTTACGCGGCTCCTACAAATGCGCGTGCACCACTGCCGCGCACAAAGAAAAACCCCGCTGCTTCTGGCAGCGGGGTTTTGGGTTTAAATCCTGACGATGACCTACTCTCGCACAGCTTAGGCTGCACTACCATCGGCGCGGCTACGTTTCACTTCCGAGTTCGGGATGGGATCGGGTGGTTCCATAGCGCTAATTTCATC
>NZ_JBRRCU010000059.1:0-28692 GCF_056759195.1 Stenotrophomonas sp. STEN083
TTGGAGTGCGGCGCCCCAACTCCTACACGTGCTTCTGGGCACCGCGACGTAACGGGCTGCCGCACTCCGCTCTCAACCACAATCTACTCGGCTGGCAGACACAAGCGGCGTAAGCCGCGAAGCCGACATATCCTCAGATGGCATGTATACCGAAGGCTTCAGCAGCCTCAGCTTCGCGGCTTACGCCGCTCCTACAGAACGATGCTCGCGCAATACTGGTATCGGCTTGGTGGGCTGGTGGTGAGGGGACAGAATCAGCCTTGCAGCGAGGCTTCGCCGGCATCGCGCTGGCGATCATCGAAATCAGCGCGCGCCTGATCCATCTGCGGCTGGTGTGCCCAGGCCCATTGCAGCAAGGCATCCACCGGCTGCAGCAGCGACTGCCCCAATCCGGTCAACGCATAGTCCACCTGCGGCGGCACCGTCGGATAAACATGGCGGCTGACCAGTCCGTCCCGCTCCAGGCCGCGCAGCGTACGCGCCAGCATGCGCGGCGACACACCGCTCAGCTCGCGCCGCAACTGATTGAAACGACGCGGCTGTTCGCGCAGTGCGATGACCGCCAACAGGCTCCATTTCTCGCCAACACGGTCCAGCAGCAGCCGCATCTGTTGGCAATACGCGGCGTCTTCACCTGCAGCTGGGCCAGTATCACCGGTGTGAGTTGCTGTCATCGGCGTGCCTCCTTGTGGCCTAGAACCGCGCACCCATCAATAGAGCATGTCGACGCAGGTGGGCGCCAGCCCATCGCCGCGATCCACTTTCGCCAAGGAGTCATCGATGACCAACCTGATCCTCCGCAATGAACCGCTGGGCCGTCCGTGGCCGGGCACCGATCCCTTCCTGTTCTGCGCCCATCATCTGGACCAGTACCCACAGGCTACCGCCGAGCAGGGTGTGGACATGCGCCAGCTGGGCGGCCGCGAGCTTGGCCATGACTTCAGCGGCAAGGACGGCTTCAGCATGTACCACGGGGTCAACGTACCGGGCTTCCCCGCGCACCCACACCGTGGTTTTGAAACCATCACCATCGTGCCGCAGGGCTTGGTGGACCACGCCGATTCGCTGGGTGCGACCGCACGTTACGGCGATGGCGACGTGCAGTGGCTTACCGCCGGTGGCGGCACCCAGCATTCGGAGATGTTCCCGCTGCGTTCGCGCGAGCACGCCAATCCGCTGGATCTGTACCAGATCTGGCTGAACCTGCCGCCACACAACAAGATGGCCGATCCTGAGTTCGTGATGCTGTGGGGCGAGAACATTCCCCACTACCGCATCGACGGTGTCGAGGTGAAAGTAATTGCTGGCAGTTATTTCCCGCAGGAAAGCGGTCATGTCGAGTTGGTGCCGCTGGCCCCGGGGCGCAGCTCCTGGGCGGCCAATCCGCAAGCTGACGTCGCGGTTTGGCAGATCACCCTGCAGCCGGGTGCCTCGGTGACCTTGCCGCCCGCGAGCGGACAAGGCACGCGACGCACGCTGTATTTCCACGCAGGCAAGCAGCTGCTGGTGGATGGTGATGAGATCAGCGGGCCACGCTTGCTGGAAGTGGCTGCCGGCAGCGCCTTGCCGCTGCACAACAGTGGCGATGACGTGGTGCAGCTCCTGCTGCTGCAGGGCGTGCCGATCGGTGCGCCGGTGGTGGCCTATGGCCCGTTCGTGATGAATACCGCCGAGGAGATCGAACAGGCGCGGCGCGACTATGGTCGCACCCAGTTTGGTGGTTGGCCGTGGTCCAGTCATGGGCCGGTGCATGCGGCTGGGCAGGGGCGGTTTGCCAAGCATCCGGGGAACGATGAGATTGAGTTGCCGCCGGTGAAGTAAGGGGTTCGAGCGAACGTGCCGCTTGCGACGCCGGGTAGCCCGGGTATTGATCTGGAGCAAGAGCAACAGCACCCCTCCCAACCCTCCCCTTCGCCTGCGGCGAAAGGGAGGGCTCTAAAAAAGCAGAACGGGCGCCTTTCGGCGCCCGCTCTGTTTACAGCGGTTGCGTGGATCAGGCGGCGACGACGCGCACCATTTCCAGGCACTTGTTGGAGTAGCCCCACTCGTTGTCGTACCAGCTGACCAACTTGACGAAGGTGCTGTCCAAAGCGATGCCGGCTTCGGCGTCGAACACGGAGGTGTGGGTCTCGCCACGGAAGTCGGTGGCAACCACCTTGTCTTCGGTGTAACCGAGGATGCCCTTCAACGCGCCTTCGCTCTGTGCCTTCACTTCGGCGCAGATTTCAGCGTAGGTGGCTTCCTTCTCCAGCTCGACGGTCAGGTCGACTACCGACACGTCCGAGGTCGGCACGCGGAAGCTCATGCCGGTCAGCTTCTTGTTCAATTCCGGGATCACCACGCCCACGGCCTTGGCAGCACCGGTGGAGGATGGAATGATGTTTTCCAGGATGCCGCGGCCGCCGCGCCAATCCTTGTTGGACGGGCCGTCAACGGTCTTCTGCGTAGCGGTGGCAGCGTGCACGGTGGTCATCAGGCCACGCTTGATGCCCCACTTGTCGTTGATGACCTTGGCCAGCGGGGCCAGGCAGTTGGTGGTGCACGAGGCGTTGGAGACGATGCTCTGGCCGGCGTAGGTCTTGTGGTTCACGCCGAACACGAACATCGGCGTGTCGTCCTTGGACGGAGCCGACAGGATCACCTTCTTGGCGCCCGCGTCCAGATGCTTCTGCGCGGTTTCCTTGGTCAGGAACAGGCCGGTGGACTCGATCACCACGTCCACGCCCACTTCGTCCCACTTCAGGTTGGCCGGGTCGCGTTCCTGGGTCAGGCGGATCTTCTTGCCGTTGACCAGCAGGTCGCTGCCCGACACTTCCACGTCCGCCTTGAAACGGCCATGCACGGAGTCGTACTTGAGCATGTAAGCCAGGTAATCCGGCTCCAGCAGATCATTGATGGCCACGATCTCGATGTCGTTGCCGAAGTTCAACACTGCCGAACGCAGCACATTGCGCCCGATGCGACCGAAACCGTTGATGCCGACCTTGATTGCCATGTTCACAAGCTCCTGCAGCCGCAAAGCCGTTGCGGCGGGGTGGAAAGGGGACGCCATTCTAGCAGGACCCATGCCCGCTCCGTGGCCGACTGCCCTACCACCTGAGCTGAGCGCCAGCTGAGCGTAAACCCCTGTTTGATCAGGATCAAAGCGCTGTCCCGGTGTCATGCGGACACTGGCGCCACCTCCACCAAGTAACGGAATTACACATGCGCAAGACCTCCGCCCTGCTGCTTTCCGCCATGGCCGCCGCCGTAGCCCTGGCTGCCGCCGCCCCCGCCATGGCCCAGTCCAAGGGCGACTGGACCCTGGGCGTCGGCGTCCACGCGGTCGACCCGAAGTCCGATGCCGGCGATCTGAATGGCGCCGCGCTGGGTCTGGGCAAGCTGTCCACCAAGGTCGACAGCGACGTCAAGCCGACCGTCACCTTTGAGTACTTCGTCGCCGACAACATCGGTATCGAAGTTCTCGCAGCGCTGCCGTTCAAGCACGACGTCAGCATCGACGGCGTCGGCAAGGTCGGCGAAACCAAGCAGCTGCCGCCGGTGGTCTCGCTGCAGTACCACTTCACCAACAGCAGCAAGGTCACCCCGTTCGTCGGCCTGGGCGTGAACTACACCAAGTTCTTCAGCACCGACAGCAAGGGCGCGCTGGCTGGCACCAAGCTCAAGCTGGAAGACTCGTGGGGCCTGGCTGCACATGCCGGCCTGGACTTCGCGGTCAGCGACAAGGGCGCGCTGCGCGTTGACATGCGCTGGGCCGATATCGACACCAAGGTGAAGGTCAACGGCAACAAGCTGGGCACCGCCAAGATCGATCCGCTGGTGTACGGCGTGGCTTACGTCTTCAAGTTCTGAGGCTGGCCGCAATTGACGGGTAAGTAAGTATTGCCCTCCCCCAGCGAACACGTCCCCGGCTACAACCGGGGGCGTGTTTCGCCATCTGGCGCACGTAGCCGATGGCAGCGCAGCCGTTAGAATGGCGACATGAACAAGCTCCACCGTCTCCTGATGCCGGCACTGGGCATCGCCATCGCTGTCTCCGCAACCCTCCCCGGCCAGGCACTGGCTTGGGGCGCGCAAGGCCACCGTCTGGTCGCGCGCATTGCCGAAACCCGCCTTGACCCTGCCGCAAAGGCTGAAGTCGAGCGCCTGCTGGCAAGCGAACCCGACGCCACCCTCAGCAGCATCGCCCCCTGGGCCGACCAGCTACGCGCCAACGACCCCGATCTGGGCAAGAAGTCGGCGGGCTGGCACTACGTCAACATGGCCGAAGACGGCTGCAACTTCTCCCCGACCAAGCACTGTCGGAACGGCAACTGCGTGGTAGGCGCCCTGCAGCAGCAAAGTGCAATCCTGGCCAACCGCCAGCTCAGCAATGCCGAACGCCTGCAGGCGCTCAAGTTCGTCGTGCATCTGGTTGGTGACCTGCACCAGCCGTTGCACGCCGGTTACGGCCATGATCGCGGCGGCAACAACTACCAGCTGCAGTTCAACGGCCGCGGCACCAACCTGCATTCGGTCTGGGACAGCGGCATGTTCTATCCGCTGCAGCTGAACGATGACCAGTTCCTGCAACGCCTGCAGGCGCTGCCGGCCCCCCGCGGTGTGCGCACACCAGACCTGCAGCGCGATCCCGCCCTGTGGGCCGAGCAGACCTGCCGCATCGCCACCCGCAAAGGCCTGTACCCGGACGGTCACAAGATCGACGAGCGTTACACCGCCGTGTGGGAACCGGTCGCCGAAGCACAGCTTCGTCTGGGCGGCGAACAGCTGGCCGCGCTGCTGAACCAGCTGCTCGATACTCCCTGAGCAATCAACGCGCCTGCACCACGTGCAGGCGCATGTTCAGTGCAAGGCGTCCTCGCGCCGTACCATTGCCCTGCCCTCGATCACCTCGAAGGTGAAGGCATAGGCCAGGGTTACCGGCACTACCTCGATACGTGAGGCGTTACTGCAGTCTCCGTTCGACGGCGCTTGCACACCCTCAGCGTAATGACAGACGGCAGCCGGCTCGAACGACCAACCGGAAGTGGCTGCCAGCGCCGCCTGCAGCAGGCCTGCATTGGCCGTGTCACTTCCCGCGCCACACGCCGAATGCGCCAACAGCGGCGCGCTGCGTTCCACCCGCCCCTGCGCATCCAGGATGACATTCACACATACCGTGGTGGCATCCAGCGAACGTTTGGCGTATTCCAACGGCAACACCGGATCATCGGCAGTTACGGCAATCGGCATGCGAAAGCTTTCCGTGGCGGCCAACTGATAAGGCTGTATCTCCCCTGCACCACCGGAAGATTCCGGCGTCAACATCTGCCTGTGCTGGTTGAGGTTGAAACTGCTGCTCGCCTGCTCTTTCTGCGGTTGCGTCGCACAGCCGGCCAGCATCAACGCGGCCAGCACCGCGGCATGCCCGCGCACCTCAGCTCCTGCTCTGGTTTTCGGAGTAGTGCATTTCCTCATCATCCATATCGAACGAGATCGGTACGCGGATAAGGCCCGCGACCGGCTTGCCATCCTTCATCGCCGGCGTGAAACGCCACTGCCTTGCAGCGGCAATCGACACTTCCTCGAACACGCCTTTGGGATGCGCCTCGGTAACGACCACGTCGGTCGCCCGGCCTTCGGCATCCACCGCGATACGCAGCACCACCTTGCCCGTGATGCGACTGTCGATCGCAGCGCGCGGATAGCTGGGCGGCGCCATCCGCCCGGCATTCTGCGAGGCAACCTGTTCGGTCTTGCCGGATGCTGCCGATACGATGGCCGGATCTCCAGCCGGCAAGGCAATCGATCGCAGCTCCAGCACCCAGGTTGAGCGCCGGTCAGCGGTGGACACTTCGATACCTGCTGCCACATCGGGTTTGATCAGCAACGTCGGCGACGAGATCAGATCCCCATTCGCCTTCAGCGTGCCTTTCAGCGTGAGCATGCCGTCGGCGGCAGGCTGCAAGGTGAACTCCGCTGCCCACTGCACGCCCTTGTCCGAGCTGGCACTGAAGGAGAACGGCGTGCCCGCCGACTGCTGCAGCTCGAAGCGCTGCCTGGTGCCTTCCAGCGTCGCCTCCACGAAGGTGGCATAGACCGTGCCCTTGCCGGTCGTGGTTGATGTCGATGAAGAAGATGATGAGGACGAAGAAGTCGAGCTCGACACCAGCTTGCCCGGCTGCGCGGCCCAGGCGGTGTAGCCGAAAGCGGACGACAAGCCCAACGACAGCACCAACATGGCACACCACTGCTTCCTGCCCGGTACGGGACGCTTCAACATGGCAATACGCTCCTTCAATGGATGATGGTTCTGCCAGTGACACCCCACCGGCAACGGGGACGCGGCCAGCCCGGTCTTGAGCATGGCCTCGCCGTAACTGCGGCGTGCGCCCGATACGCGGGCGATCACACGTTCATCGCAGGACAATTCCTGGTCTTCGCGGCAGCAACGCAAAGCGAACAGCAACAGCGGGTTGAACCAGTACAGGCACTGCAACAGCGCCAGCAATGCGTTGATCGCGATGTCGCCGCGTTGCAGATGCACGCGCTCATGCAGCAACACCAGTTGCTGCTCGACCGCCAGATAACGTTGTTCAAAGCCAGCCGGCAGCACGATCCGCGGTCGCAGCAATCCCATAGCCGCAGGTAAGCCCGCCACGGCCTGTGCCTGCCATAGCCCGTCATCGCGTTGACTGAGCCGCCCCAGCCCCTGCTGGAATTTCCGCTGCTGGCGGTACAGGCGCAGCGCCATCAGCAACACTCCGGCGAACCACGCGCAGCACAGCCACAACGGCCAATGCGCTATCACCGCGGGACCGGCAACCACCGCCTGCCCAACCTGTACGGCCACTTCACTGACCCGCATCGGCACGGGCGCCGCCTGTGGTGCGGGCAACAGCACCGCCAGCAGCGTCACCGGCAACAACAGCCACAGCAGATAGGCAGCACTTGCCCCAAGCCAACGGCGCAGCGGCTTCCGCAGCATCAGCACCAGTGCAACAGCCGCACTGCTCGCCAAGGTGGTCTTCAACAACAGCGCCAGGATCTCAGTGCTGCTCATCGTCGAGCCCCTCCAACAGTTTGCGCAACTCGGCAACGTCTTCGCGGCTGAGCCGCTGGTGCTGGCTGAAATGAGCGACCAAGGGCGCGACCCGGCCGTCGAACAGGCGCTCGATCAGGCTGCTGCTCTCTTCAAGCAACCAGGCATCGCGCTGCACCAGCGGCGTATACAGGAAACGCCGGCCGTCCTTGGCTGCACTGATCGCGGCCTTGTTGAGCAGGCGGTTGAGCAGGGTCTTGACCGTGGCTTCGGCCCAGTCATTGCCGCCTGGCAGCCGCGCGATGACCTCATCGGCAGACAGCGGGTGCTGCCCCCACAACACCGCCATGACAACGGCTTCGGCCTCACTGATCCGGATCATCGTTTACGCCTGTAATTTTTATCGATTACACGAGTAAACGAAATCCCTGTCAAGCCCTCACCAAGTGATTCAGGGCAGTCATGCTGTAATGCCAGCACCCCCGCAGATACCGGACACCATGCCCCATCACGTGACCGACCTTGACGCCGCCGTGGACTGGCTGCTGAGCAACATCCAAGGCCCACTGCGCATCGGCGCACCACTGGCACTGGGCAAACCACACCGTTTGCTCAATGCCTTGTACGCGCGTATCGAACACGATCCGGCGCGGCCGCTGCAGCTGTATACCGCCTTGTCGTTGAACCCGCCGAAGGCGAAGGGTGATGGACTGGAGGCGCGCTTCATGCGCCCGTTCGTCGAGCGCCACTTCGGCGTTGACTTCCCACGTCTTGCCTACGCCGATGCCATCGCCCGCGATGAATTGCCTGCACATGTGCAGGTGGAAGAGTTCTACATGCAATCCGGCGCGCTGTTGCGTTCGACGCAGGCGCAGCGTTACTACACCAGTCTCAACTACACGCATGCAGCCGATGCCGTGGCGCAACGTGCACCGAACGCGATCGTGCAGAAAGTGGCCTACCGTGAAGGCAGCAACCAGCTATCGCTGTCCTGCAACAACGACATCACCCAGGACACGCTCGATGCCATCGCAGCGCGCGGCCTGCCCAAGCCCTTGTTGATCGCCGAGATTGATCCGCAACTGCCGTGGCTGGGCGGCACCGCCGCGGTCGATCCCGACTTCTTCGATCTGGTGATCACCCCGCCCGGTCCCTATCCGCAGCTGTTTGGCCTGCCGCGGCAACCGGTCAGCGATGCCGACTACGCCATCGGTCTGTACGCCAGCACCCTGGTGCGCGACGGCGGCACCTTGCAGATTGGCATCGGCACGCTGGCCGACGCACTCAGCCATGCGCTGGTGTTGCGGCACACAGACAACGCACGCTACCGGCAGATCCTGCACGCGCTCGATCCGCAGATTGCCGAGCACCCGCTGGTGCATGAAGCGGGTGGACTTGGGCCGTTCGAGATCGGCCTGTACGGCTGCAGCGAGATGCTCAACGAAGGCTTCCGCAAGCTGGTGCAGACCGGCGTGATCTGGCGCAAGGTGCATGACGATCTCGGCCTGATGCAGCGCCTGGCCGACGGCACTGCCAGCAATGGTGACCGCGGCCGACTGGCACGCGAAGGTGAGTACCTGCATGGTGCCTTCTATCTGGGCTCAGCCGAGTTCTACGACTGGCTGCGCAATCTCCCCGATGCCGAACGCGCCGCCATCGGCATGCGCCGAATCAGTGAGATCAACCAGCTCTATGGCGGCAACGAAGCGTTGGAACGCCTGCAGCGCCGCGATGCGCGCTTCTTCAACTCCTGCATGATCGCCAGCGCACTCGGCGCGGCGGCATCGGATGCATTGGAAGATGGCCGCGTGGTCTCCGGCGTCGGTGGCCAGTACAACTTCGTGGCGATGGCGCATGCCCTGCCCGATGCACGCAGCGTGTTGATGTTCCGCGCCGTGCGCGAGGATGGCGGCAAGCCGCAATCCAATGTGCGCTGGAACTACGGCCACACCACCATTCCGCGTCACCTGCGCGATGTCTTCGTCAACGAGTACGGCATTGCCGACCTGCGCAACCTCACCGACGAGGATTGCGTGGTCGCGATGAGCAGCATCACCGATGCTGCGTTCCAACCGGGACTATTGGAGCAAGCAAAAACCTCGAAGAAGCTGGCTGCGAACTTCGTTGCGCCCGCGCATTGGCAACAGAATCGCGTCGAGCTACTCAAGGCAACGCTGGCCCCGTTCCGCGCCGATGACAGCCTGCCCGACTATCCGCTCGGCAGTGATTTCGATGCCGTCGAGCAGGATCTGGTGCGGGCCTTGGGTTGGCTGAAATCTGCCACTGCGACGCCAATGGGCAAGCTACGCACCGTAGTCGCAGCCTTGCGCCAAGCGCCCGCCGAGAACGATGCGATGTATATGCAACGGATGGGTCTGGAGCGGCCTGCCAGTTTTGGCGAGCGGCTCAATGCGGGCTTGTTGCGGGTTGGTCTGGCGCGGACTGCAGGGAAAGCTTGATGGTGTGCATCGCAATCTGATCGCACGCCGGGAAGCTTGGGTTTTGTAGGAGCGGTGTAAGCCGCGAAGCTGACGATCGACAAGGCCGTCGATAGCAATGGGTTCTCGGCTTCGCGGCTTACGCCGCTCCCACAACGGCAGGGATACCGGGCAAGCCCCTGCCGAGCATGGCTCGGCACTACAGTTGCGGCGAAGCAAAAACAAAGGCCGGGTTTCCCCGGCCTCTGTTCAAGACGTGCGACGGAAGGCTATCAGCCTGCGATCTGCGCCTTGGCAGCTGCCACAACCGCTTCGGTGGTGATGCCGAAGTGCTTGTACAGCTTGTCGGCCGGGGCCGATGCGCCGAAGGTGTCCAGACCGATGACTGCACCGTCCAGGCCCACGTACTGGCGCCAGAAACCGGTGACGCCGGCTTCGACGGCAACACGCTTGCGCACGGCGTTCGGCAGCACGGACTCGCGGTAAGCGGCGTCCTGGCGGTCGAACACATCGGTGCACGGCATCGACACCACGCGGGTCTTGATGCCGGCAGCGTCCAGCTCGGCCTTGGCGGCCACGGCCAGACCAATTTCCGAACCGGTGCCGATCAGGATCACGTCCGGGGTACCGGCGGCGTCAGCCAACACGTAACCACCACGCTCGATCTGTTGCACCTGCTCGGCCGTACGCGGCTGCGGGGCCAGGTTCTGGCGGCTGAAGATCAGGCAGCTCGGGCCATCCTTGCGGACGATGGCAGCCTTCCAGCTGACCGCCGATTCGGCCGCATCGCAGGGGCGCCACACATCGTTGTTGGGGATGTAGCGCAGCGAGGACACGTGCTCCACCGGCTGGTGGGTCGGGCCGTCTTCGCCCAGGCCGATCGAGTCGTGGGTAAACACGTGGATGACGTGGGCCGGGATCAGCGCGCTCATGCGCAGCGCGTTGCGGGCGTAGTCGCTGAACACCAGGAAGGTGGCGTCGAACGGCAGGAAACCACCGTGCAGGGCCAGGCCATTGGCAATCGCGCTCATGCCGAACTCACGCACGCCGTAGTGCACGTAATTGGCATGCGGGTCTTCGCCGACCACGGTCTGCGCACCCTTCCACAGGGTCAGGTTGGAGCCGGCCAGGTCAGCCGAGCCGCCGATGATTTCCGGCAGCAGCGGTGCGAAAGCCTGGATGGCGTTCTGCGAGGCCTTGCGCGAGGCGATGTTCGGCGCTTCGGCCTGCACCTGGGCGATGTAGGCATCAGCCTGGGCAATGAAGTCAGCCGGCAGTTCGCCGTGCGAACGACGGGTCAGTTCGTCGGCATCGGCCGGGAACTGTGCGGCGTACTTGTCGAACAGCTGCTCCCACTCGGCCTGACGCAGGGTGCCGGTGCCGCCAGCGCGCCAGCCGCCGTAGATCTCTTCCGGGATCTCGAACGGGCCGTACGGCCAGTTCAGTGCCTTGCGGGTGGCTTCCAGTTCGTCCTTGCCCAGCGGTGCGCCGTGGCTGGATTCCTGGCCGGCCTTGTTCGGCGAGCCAAAACCAATGGTGGTCTTGCAGCAGATCAGGGTCGGCTTGTCGAACTGCGACAGCGCCTGCTCGATGCCGGCCTTGATGCTTTCCGGATCGTGGCCGTCGACGCCGCGCACCACGTTCCAGCCATAGGACTCGAAGCGTGCCGGGGTGTCGTCGGTGAACCAGCCTTCCACTTCACCGTCGATGGAGATGTTGTTGTCGTCCCAGAAGCAGACCAGCTTGCTCAGGCCCCAGGTACCGGCCAGCGATGCAGCTTCGTGCGAGATGCCTTCCATCAGGCAGCCGTCGCCCATGAACACCCAGGTGCGGTGGTCGACGACTTCGAATTCCGGGCGGTTGTAGCGCTGCGACAGCAGCTTTTCCGCCAGCGCGAAGCCCACGGCATTGGCCAGGCCCTGACCCAGCGGGCCGGTGGTGGTTTCCACGCCCGGGGTTTCATGACGTTCCGGGTGGCCGGCGGTGCGGCTGCCAAGCTGGCGGAAGGCCTTCAGTTCTTCGATCGGCAGGTCGTAGCCGCTCAGGTGCAGCAGCGCGTAGTGCAGCATCGAGCCGTGACCGTTGGACAGCACGAAACGGTCGCGGTTGAACCACTTCGGGTTGTTCGGGTTGTGACGGAGATAGTCGTTCCAGAGCACTTCGGCGATATCGGCCATGCCCATCGGCATGCCGGGATGACCGGACTTGGCGGCTTCTACCGCATCAGCGGCAAGGAAACGGATGGCGTTCGCCAACTGGCGGCGGGTGGGCTGCGTCATGGGTCGTCAGAATCAGGAGGCTCCCGCGGAACTGCGGGCGGCCTATTGTCCCACAAGCGACTGCCGGGATCAGTCCGTAAAGACTGACGATGGTCTGCATTCGTTTGGCCTGAGAGAAATATGCCCGAAGCAAAACGGCCGCCCTGTTCAGGGTGGCCGTTTCTCATTGCAACTCCCTCAAAGCAATCACTTCTGCGGATGATGCCCGCCGATGCTGTCGTCGCTCTCGCCACGTGCCACCAAGGTGGTCAGGGCCAGGTCGCCAGTCACGTTCAGCGCGGTACGGCACATGTCCAGGAAGTGGTTCACGCCCAGAATCAGGCCGATACCGGCCGGATTGACGCCGACCATGGCACAGATCAAGGCCACCACCGGCAGCGAACCCGATGGCACACCGGCCGTGCCGATGCCGCCGAGGATGCAGACCACCATCACCATGAACTGCTGGCCGATGCTCAGGTCCACGCCGAAGAACTGCGCCAGGAAGATCACCGTCACGCCCTCGAACAGCGCGGTGCCGTTCTGGTTGGCGGTAGCCCCCACGGTCAGCACGAAGCGCGAAACCTTGTGCGGGAAGCCCATCTGGTCAGCCACGCGCAGCGCGGTCGGCAAGGTCGCGTTGGACGAGGCGGTGGAGAAGGCCATCACCGTGGCTTCCTGGGTCTGCCGGAAGAACTGGATCGGCGAGCGCCCAGCCAGCTTCACCGCGATGCCATAACTCACGAACATGTGGGTGGCCAACGCCAGCACCACCACGCCTACATAGGCGCCGAGCTTGACCAGCAGGTCGAAGCCGAAGATGGCGGCCAGATTGAACATGAAGCAGGCCACCGCGTATGGCGCCAGACGGATGACCAGGTTGATCAGGGTCATCGAGATTTCGAACAGACCCTCGATGCCCTTGCGCAGCGTGGCCACCTTTTCCGCAGGCGACAACACCATGCCGATGCCCAGCATCAGCGCGAAGAACATCAGCGACAGGATCTTGCCGTTGTCCGAAGCCGCGTCCAGCACGTTGTTGGGCACGATCGACAGCAGCATGTCCAAACCCTTGGGCTGGGTGCCCGCACCAGCCACGATGGCCTGGCTGCGCTCGGCGTTCTCGGCCAGCAGCTTGGCCGCCACCGCCGGGTCAACACCGGCACCGGGCTGGAACAGATTGACCAGCACCAGACCGATCAATACCGCCACACCGGACAGCACGATGGTGTAGGCCAACGACTTCCAGCCGATGCGCCCCAGCGAGCGGATGTCACCCATCTCCGACACGCCCATCACCAGCGCCGAGAAGATCAGCGGCACGATCAGCATGAAGATCAGGCTCAGGAACAGCCCGGATACAGGCGTGGTCACATAGGTGGTGACCGTGTGCACCCACGCCGCGTCAGGACTGACGAGATGCACGATCAGGCCCAGCAGCAGACCGAAGCCGAAGCCGATCCCTATCTTCCAGTGGAACGGCATTTTGGCGGTGGTCTTGGCTGCATTGGCCATAAGTGGGTTTCCCTCCAGAGAATGGGTCAGCTTAACAGACGATGTACAACCGCCCTTTTCAGCTTTGTTCTGGATAGAGAGGGTCCAACAACGGTTTTTCCACCACTGCGGTTTGCCGCCAGCGCGGACCGGCCTTGAATACCTCACGCAGCTGCGCACGCGCGGCGCTCACGTCGCCCTCGCCGCCCCAGCGAGCGCGTTGCATGCGTTGCAGCGCACCGCGTTGTGCCGGGTCATCCAGTTTCTGCAACACCGCGTCGAGACCATCCACTCCGCCCATCGCGGCGAGGATGTGCGCAACCTCGTCCAGACTGCCCGCGTCCAAGGCGCGGCGCAGGTCTGCCGTGCTGTAGCGCGAGGCAGCGCTGGCAGATTGCGCTGCAGGCCCGTCGCGGGTCACCGCCGGAGTATGGCGACGCGACAGCCCCCAGATCAGCGTGGCCAGCCACAACAAGGCGAAACCGGCCGCCAGCGCAGGCCATAGCCAGTTGCTCGCGGCGTCCTGCGACGCCGCCAAGGCATTGCCTGCAGTCACTGCGGCAGAGCCCGCCGCTGCCGGTTGTACCAGCGGCGGCGCGACCATGCTGGTGTTGCTGCCCTGCGCTACCTGCAATGACAGTGCCGGCAGCGAGGTGGTGCGAACCTGTCCGGCAGCAACGTCCCACCACTGCATCTGTATCCCCGGCACGCTCAGCGCGCCAGCCTGCTGCGGCACGATTGAGTAACGGCGGGTCAGCTTCAATTGCGGGCTGGAGCCCTCGAAAGTCTCATCGTATTGCGGGGGTTCGGCGAACACCTGCGCGCTGTCACCCAGCGAGGGCACCGGCAATTCCGGGAACTGGGCCTTGGTGGCACCGTTGGCAATCGCCTCCACTTCAATGGCGATGGCTTCACCGGTACGCCCGCTGTTGGGCGCTGCGGTATAGCGCAATTGCAGGCTCTTCAGCGGCAGCCACGGCTGCGGCGCATCGGCCGGTGTCGCGCGTACCTGCAAGGTCTGGTCGGGACCACGGGCGCTGAGCTGCCCATTGTCGCGACCGAAGAAATCATCGAAGAAACCACCCGCACCCTGCCCGCTGAAACGGGCCCCGGCAATCTGCAAAGGACCACTGCGTTCGGGAATCAACAGGAAGCGGCGCTCGACCACGTTGTAGCGACGTCCGCCCACTTCACGCACGGAGGTGCGGTCATCGCCAATGCGCTGCAGCGACGCCGCCGCCGGTGTATCCAGCACCAGCTCGCCAGAGGCCAGCTGGGTAGCGAAGTACAGTCGCACCACCACGCCCACACTCTGCTGCACGTAGGGCTGCTTGTCATCGACCTCGGTTTCGATGAAAGCCACCGCATTGCCGTCACGGCTGGCAACCGGCGCCTCGTCAACTTTCACCAGCAAGGGTGTGGTGCTACCGCCGCCCACGCGCAGCGCAGGGATGTCGAGCATGCCGGTGCGGCGCGGCGTCAGTGCAACCGCGTACTGGGCGTAGTTGCGCGAGACGCCCCCGCCCATCTGCAACTGGCGGCTGCTGCTCTGCGCACCGATCACGAAGTCTGCTTCCAACGGCGCATAGTCCGGGCTGCCGGACTGGTCGGTCTCGATGGTCAGGGTGACCGACTCACCTTGCTTGATGCTGTCGCGATCCAGCCAAGCCCGGGTCTGTGCCTGCAGCAGGCCAGTAAACGCCAGCAGGCCCAGCAACAGCCATAGTTGCATTGCGCTGCCTGTGTGCATCTTTCTCATCTTTTTTCCCGCATCCGTCGCTCGTACTCGAGCTGGAATTTTGCTTTCAACAAATTGCCCGGCTCATCCGGCACGCGTTGCATCCAGGCCTCTACGGCCTGCTGCTGCTCACGCTGCGCAGGTGTCATCGCTGCCTGCGCGGCGGCGCTCTGCTGCTCGCCTTCGCGCGCCTGCTGCTGACGCATTGCCTCGGCCATGCGCTGACTTTGTGCTTGATCAGCCTGTTCCTGCTTGCCGGCATCTTCGCTTTGTGGCGGCTGTTCACCCTTGTCAGACGACGAGCTTCCGTCCTTGGCTGGATTCTGCTCAGCCGACGGCTGCCCCTGTTGCGACTGCCCCTGCTGCCCCTGCTGCCCCTGCTGCGGCTGCCCCTGCTGATTCTGCTGCGAAGGATTCTGCTGTTGGTTCTGCTGCCCAGGCTGGTCCTTGCCCTGCTGCGGCTTGGATGGATTCTGCTGCTTGCCTTGCTGATCCTGCTGCGACTTGCGCTTGCGCGCGGCGTCTACCGCGGCACGATTGGCCAGCGCATCCTGCATGCCCGGGTGTGCCTTCAACGCACGGTCGTAGGCGGCGATGGCCTCGTCGTACTTGCCTTGACGGGCAAGCGCATTACCAAGGTTGTACCAGCCCTGATCGCTGTCGATGCCTTCGAATTTCTTCTGCGCCGTGGCGAAATCGCCGAGCCGATACGCTTCCACGCCTTCACCCAGACGCTGGTGCTGGCGCTGGTCGGCGCGCTGCCACCAACCGCCCTGCTCAGCCGCATGGGCGGGCTGCAGCATTGGCAACAACAGACACAGCGCGAGCACCGGCATCACCCGACGCGGGCGACGGAATGCAAACACCGCAAGCAACAGAAGCGGCGGCAACAACCAATAGCCCTCGTCCTGCCACTGCTTGCCAGCACTGGCCTGCTGCTCACGATCCTGCGCACCGGCCTGTGGTTCCAGCACACCCAAAGCCTGCAGGTCCGCCGAGGTGTTGGCGATGCGCTGATAAGCACCGCCGCCAGCTGCTGCCAATGCACGCAGCGACGTTTCATCCAGATGCGCCTGTTCAATCGCACCACGCTGATCGCGATAGGAGGCGCCCTGCAGGCTGCCCAGACCCAATGCCGAAACCCGGTAGCCGACCGCTCGCAGTTTGGCCGCCTCGGCCAGTGCTGCTGCATCGGCATGATCACTCAGCAGCAGTATCTCGCCGTTGCGGGCACCGGACCGCTTCAGCAGATCGCCGGCCCAGAGCAGCGCCTTTTCTGCGCGCTGACCATCGGCCGGCATCACTTCCGGCGCCAACGCATCCAGAAACAAAGCGACGTTGGCTGCGTCATCGGTCAGCGGCGCCACTGTGAACGGCTCATACGCGAAGGCGATCAAGGCCACTTCGCCGCCCTTGCGCTCACGCAGCAAAGTCGCCAGTTTCGCGCGGGCCTGCAGCAAGCGCGACGGCGGCAGATCGGTCGCGCGGATGCTGCTGGACAGATCAAGCACGATCACCAGCGGTGTCTTGGAGGTCCACAACGGCTGCTCCAGCTGACGCCAGCTCGGACCGGCAAGCGCAAGCACCGCCAGCGTCAGGCCGAGTGCGAGTACAACGCTGCCCCACCAACCGCGCTTGCCACCATCGCTCAGCAATTGCGTCAGTAGATGCGGATCCACCGCCTCGTGCCAACGCGCACTGCGGTGACGGCGCCACCAGCTACCCAACAGGGCGGCGGGCACCAGCAACAGCGCCCACAGCCACTCCGGACGTAGAAAATGCAGATCCTGCCAATTGATCATGACCGCAGTCCCCGCCAAGCCAGTGCCAATACGCCCAAGAGCAAGGCCAGCGATAACGGCCAGGGATAGCGTTCAATACGTGGCCGCACCGCGGGGCCGGCGTCTTTTACAGGCTCCAGCCGATCCAGCTCGGCATAGATGTTGACCAGCTCATCAGTGTCGCGGGCGCGGAAGAAACGCCCGCCGGTTTCGTCAGCGACCTTGGTCAAGGTGGCTTCGTCCACCTGGTCATCGGCGCCGGGCAGCTGCACGCCAAACAAGGACATGCCGCCGCTGCCACCGAAGGCGATGGTGTAGACGCGCACGCCTTCCGCCTTGGCCAGTTCGGCCGCCTTCAGCGGCTCCAGCACACCGGCAGTATTCACGCCGTCGGTCAACACGATCAGTACACGCTGCCCCTGCGGCTGTTCGCGCAGACGCTTCACCGACAGCGCAATCGCATCACCCAATGCGGTCTCACGCCCGGCCAGGCCAACCACGCTGTCGCGCAGTTGATCGCGCACGGTAGCGCGATCGGTGGTCAGCGGCGTCAACGCATAGGCACGCTGACCGAACACCAACAGACCAACGCGGTCGCCTTCACGACGCTCGAGAAAGTCAGCCAGCACGGCCTTGGCAGCCGTCAGGCGGTCGACCACCTGGCCACCAAGCTGCATATCCGGCTCGCTCATGCTGCCAGACAGGTCGACCGCCAACATCATCTGCCGGGCCTGTCGCGGCGGCTCAATCGGCTCACCCAATTGCTGCGGGCGCGCCAATGCCGCACACAGGCACAACCAGGCCAACCACAGCAGCACGGTCTGTAAAACTGCTCCGGCGCGCGAAGGCGCCTGGCCCTGCAGACGCGCCGGCTCATAAGGAACGCGCAACGCCGCCCCGTTCTGTTCACGCAACGGCCACAGCAACATCAGCAGCGGCAATGGCAGCGCCAGCCACGCCCAAGGCCACGCAAACGCCGGCAATAGGCTCAACCAGTTTGCAATCATGTCCTGCATCAGCGCCGTCCGGCCATCAATTGCAGAAACCGGCTACGGGCCAGCTGGCAGACTCGATCGACCTGCGCAGCTTCCAGCGTCGGGCGAAAGCCGCCATCCAGCAGCAGACGTCCCTCGCCGCTGCTGAAATCATCGCCCTTGCCGCCATCGAGAAAACGCAGCCACGCCTCACCCTGCAACTGCACCGCCTGCGGATCAAGCCGCCGCGCCGCGCGGCGCAGCAGTTCCGAGGCTGCGGCCAGCTTGGCAGGCCCCTGCTGCGCGGCCTGAAGCTGCTGGTCAAACAGCGTCATCCAGCGCTGCAACCGGCGCCGGCGGAAGATATGGATGGAAAGCACCACCAGAGCAATCACCACGATCGCGCCAATCAGCAGCCACCAACCCGGGGCCAGCGGCCACCAACCCGGCGCTGCCGGCAAATGCACATCACGCAGCTGCAGCTGTGCGGCCATCAGCCAACGCTCCGGTTTGGCGCTGCGCCCAGCCAGGCATCACTGGCGTCGTCGCTCACCAGGGTACTGACACGGATGCGGCGGCCTGGCAGTTGCCGGCACAGCGCTTCAACCGGGCCGATCAGCGCACCATGCCAGGCATCGCGCACAGCGGATGAGGCCAGATCCAGTTGCAGGCGGCCGGATCGCGTTGCAAGCGGCAGTACACAGCGCGGCGGTGAGATTTCCAGAGGATCAAGCAACAACACCAACTCCACTTCAACATGCATCGACAGTGCCGACCACGTTGCTGCAGGTACCGCCTGCGCGCTGGCTGGATCAGCCAACACCACCGCGCGCGCGCCGGGATGCAATACCCGCGCAGCCTGCTCCAAGGCCAGCTGCAACCCGCCATCATCGACAGGTCGTTCGCCATACCAACGCACCAAGGCATCCAGCGTCCGCAAGACACCGCGTGTTCCACCTGCCGGTGGCACCAGGGCCTGTTGCGTGGAGCCGCGCAGCGCCGCGATACGATCACCATCACGCAACGCCGACCATGCCGCCACCGCACCAGCGCGTGCCGCCTGCACTGATTTGAAACGTACCCGTGTACCGAAATACAGGGCCGCAGCGGTGTCGGCGATCAACAAGGTGACCCGCTCGCGCTCGGTCTGGAAGGTCTTGGTATGCGTGGCATCGGTACGCGCGGTCAGCTTCCAGTCGATGTGCCGCGCATCATCGCCGGGTACGTACTCGCGTGACTCGGCATATTCCATGCCGCGACCACGCAGCATCGATGCAGCGCGCCCGCTTACCGCGTAGTGCCCGCGGCGGGCCTTGCGGCCGCCATTGGCAGCACCACGCAGCGCAATCAGCTCAGCCAACTGCGGGCGGATGCCGTCTTCGACAGCCGCAACCGTCTGCGTTTGCTTGGTTACGGCCGCACTCATCGCTGACCCGCTTGCAAACGCGGCCTCATGAGCATTCCATCAATGGCACAAGTCATCACACCCTGCCTCAAGGCAGAGGCACGCAATCAAGCAGCGCCGCCACCAGACGCTCGCCATCCCAACCCTCGGCCGCGGCCTCGTAGCTGGGCAGCACGCGATGGCGTAGCACGTCGGCTGCCACGGCGCGGATGTCGTCAGGGGTGACATAGTCGCGGCCGGCCAACCATGCGCGCGCTCGCGCGCAACGTTCCAGTGCGATCGAACCGCGCGGGCTTGCACCCCAGGCAATACGCTTGGCCAGCTGTGTGTCATACGCACTGGCATCACGCGAGGCCAGCACCAGTGCGATCAGATAGCGCTCAAGTTGCGGCGCCATATGCAGTTCCAGCACTTCGCGGCGCGCCTGCTCGATCTTCTGCAACGAGATCTTCTCTATCGTCGCCTGCTGCGGCCGCATCGCCCGCAACGCGCGCTCACGCGCCAACCGCAGGATTTCGGTTTCGGCGCTGGCGTCCGGGTAGCCGATGCGCACATGCATAAGGAAACGATCCAGCTGCGCCTCCGGCAGGGGGAAAGTGCCCTCCTGCTCGATCGGATTTTGTGTGGCCATCACCAGGAACACGTCGGGCAGCGGGTAGGTATTACGACCTACCGTCACCTGCCGCTCGCCCATCGCTTCAAGCAGAGCCGACTGCACCTTGGCCGGTGCACGGTTGATTTCGTCGGCGAGCAGGATCGGGTGGAAGATCGGACCAGCCTGGAACTCGAAGTGGCCTTCCTGCGAGCGCCAGATATCGGTACCCGTCAAATCGGCGGGCAGCAGATCCGGGGTGAACTGGATGCGCGCGAAGCTGGCATCGATACGTGAGGCCAAGGCGCGGATGGCGGTGGTCTTGGCCAGACCGGGCGCGCCCTCCACCAGCAAGTGTCCGTCCGCCAGCAGCGCGGTCAGCAACCGGTCGACCAGCAAGGACTGGCCAACGATTTCGCTGGTCAGTGCGTCGCGCAATGCGGTGAATTCCTGATGCAGGCCGTTGTCACGGGCCACGGCATCGACTTGGTTGGGCAGCTGGGGAGGCAGGTTCATAGGCGCAGTTTGACCGATCTACGGTGAAATGGTTCCAAACGTCAGCCTGCAAAACGGAAAAGGGCCGCGATAGCGGCCCTTTTCCTTAGATGTAACAAGTGCTTACTGGGCGGCCTTGGCTACGCGCAGGATCTTCGGGGTCACGAACACCAGCAGCTCAGCCTTGTCCTTGGCACGGCCACGCTTCTTGAACAGATTGCCAAGGAACGGGATGTCGCCCAGGAACGGGACCTTGCTGACGCTCTCCTTGTCCGTGAACTCATACACGCCACCAATCACCACGGTTTGACCGTCGTCCACCAATACCGCGGTGTTGATTTCACGGCGGTTGATGATCGGAACGACACCAAAGCTTTCCACTTCCAGGTAGTCGTCGATTTCGTCCTTCTTCACGTTCATATTGAGGAAGACGCGATTGTCCTGGGTGATGGTCGGGGTGACCTTCAGCTCCAGCAGCACTTCCTTGAACTGGACGTTCGGGGTCGCCGCAGCGCCATTAACACCGCCAGTGATGGTGACATAGCCGATTTCCTTACCCTGCTTGATCACACCTTCACGCTGATTGGCGGTGACAATGCGCGGGTTGGAAATGACTTCACCACGACCTTCTTGTTGCAGAGCCGACAATTCCAGATCCAAGTTGAAGTTCGCGCCCAGCAGGGTATAGGCCAAGCTGGGGGCGGCGCCCGTAGTAAACGTACCCGCAGGCAGATTGACGTTGAGCCCGCGATTGGCATTGCCCACGCCACTGGTGGTACTACCGATCGTTGCGTCGTTGTCACCATAGCTGCGCGTACCACCGATGCCGAACTTGGCACCCAGATCGCGGGCAAATGTGTCGTTGGCGATAACAATCCGGCCTTCGATCAGCACCTGGTCAACCGGACGATCGATTACCCCGATCAGCTCGCGCATCTGCGCGACTTTCTTCGGGATATCACTGATCATCAGAGTATTGGTGCGTTCATCAGCTACCAAGCGACCGCGCGGCGACAGGAAGCCATTCTCGTTTTGGCCTGAACCACCTGAATCACCCGAACTCCCCGAGTTCCCGACCCCCTTGGCCTCGGTGATTGCTTTGAAGATGGCGTTGGCGCTGTGGTAATTGATCTGCACGTAGTCGGTGATGAGATCCGACTTGTTCTCGAACGCGATGCGTGCGTCTTCCTTGTCCTGCTCGAACTTGGCCAGCTCCTGCTGTGGTGCAATCCAGACAACACCACCGTCCCGACGCTTGTCCAGACCCTTGGCGCGCAGCACGATGTCCAGTGCCTGGTCCCACGGCACATTGACCAGACGCAAGGTCACATTGCCCTGCACCGTATCCGATGCCACCACATTGAGATTTGACTCCTCTGCGATCAACTGCAGCACCGTGCGCACCGGCACGTCCTGGAAGTTGAAGGTCACTGGACGCCCACTGTAACCACGCGCAGCCACCGTAGCAGCCGCCTGTGCAACCGTCTTGGAAGTCACCGCGCCAGTAGCCACATCGGCTTGGCGCGGCGTGATCTCAACCACGTATTCGTTGCCGGATTGATAGGCCAGCGAATCGAATGCGCCATTGGTACTGAGCACCAGCTGCGAGCCCTGTCCCGAGGGCTTGGCGTCGATACGCTGTACCGGCGTAGCAAAATCAACAACATTGAGCGGACGCTGCAGCTCGGCCGGCAACACAGCGTTACCAACGTCGATCACGACATTGTTACCCTGGCTGCGCAGGTCTGGGCTCGCCCCCTGACCATCGAACTGCATGATCAAGCGCCCAGCGCCATCATCGCCGCGTTTGAAGTCGATCTTGGTTACGGAAACCGCCTTCACCGCCTGTTGCGGGGCTGCGGCTGCGCCGCCAACAACTGGAACTGACTGTGATGCGTACGAAGAGCCGCACACCGCTGCCAACGCCACTCCCAGGGCGCAGACGCGGACCAGTGCATGGCGCCGGAAGGGACGCAGGCTCAGGGCTTTGGTAAAAGTCATCGTGCTATCCCCTAATCAATCAACGATCGTCCAGTGCAAGCGAAGCTGGGCGTTCCAGCCAGCCACCTGCACCGTCCGGCACTAGTTCAATCAACTCGATCCCGTCTTCGCGTACGCCAGTCACACGGCCATCGCTCTGACCCATGTACACCCCAGGACGTACGCGGTAGGTGACCTTGTCCGGCCCCATCACCAGTGCCACTGCACCCGCGCCATTACCAATCGTGCCAACCATGTCCAGACTGTCGAGCGGGAACCCTTCAAGCGGCTCCTTGCGACGGTTTGGGTCTGGTCGCAACTGGCTGTTGCTGTCGTCGGATACCCAAGCGTCACTGAATGGATCGCGCAGGCCTTGCGCCGAATACTCGAAGGTTTCGAACTGCTGCATCACAGGCAGCGCTTCCAGAGGTTCGGCCGGACGTGCACGCACGTCGGCAGTCCACTTTTCAAGATTGGGCGCATCGCCCGGCGTACTGGTGATGCCGCGGGCGCAACCGCCCAGCAGCACTACGCACGCCATGCCCAACGCCAGGGAGGGAACATTACGCATGATTACTTCCCTCCTTTTTTCTGAGCATCGGCAGCTGCTTTTTCCTGATCGGCCAACTCGGTGTCATCCAGATAACGGTAGGTTTTGACCGTACCGGACAGCTCCAGTGCGCCGCCAGGCGTTATCACGCCCTGCCCGCCTTTCGGTTTCAGGTTGATGTCATGCATGGTCAGGATCACCACGCGAGGCAATGAAGCCACACCACTGACGAAGGCACCAAACTGATGGTAACTACCGACCAGACGCAGCGCGATCGGCTTCTCGGCGTAGAACTCTTTCAAGGTCTCATCGCCGGGCTTGAACAGTTCGTTGTTCAAGCCGCTGGACAATGCGGTCTGCGAAACATCGATGATCAGATCCGGCATCTCGGTCTTGCTGGGCAACTGACGCAGCATCTGCTGCAGAACCTGCTCCATCTGCGCCAACTGCTGCTTCAAAGGCTCCAGATTGACCGCACGCTTCTGCTCCTGTTCGAAGCTCTCACGCAGAGTCACTTCTTTGCTGACCAGACCTTCCAGCTCCCCTCTCTGCCCACTGATCACCAGCAGGTAAGACAAGCCAATAATCAACAAAGAGAACAGCACGCAGAACACGATCTTCGCGTTGCGCGGCCAAGCACCGATGTTATTGAAATCCAGATCTTTGGAATTGAATTTCTTGCTCACGAGCGGGCCTCCTTCTGCGCCGGCGCTGCCGGTGCTACTGCCGGTGCCGGAGCGGGAGCAACAGGTGCAGTGGTAGCTGCAGGCGTCGTAGCGGCCGGAACCGCCGCTGCGCCAGTAGCCGCCGCTGCCGGATCAGTTGTGACTGGAGCGATAGCAGCTTCAGTCTGGCCATCGCTCGGTGCCGGCAGCTGTACCTTCAATGTGAACACATACGGCAACGACTTGATGTCGACAACAGCACCACCCTTTTCCTGAGCGTCCTGCGCACGTGCCTCGATGATCGTCAGCTCCGGACTTCTCATCCAGCCCGAAGTCTCGAGGTTGCGCATATAGGCACTGACCCGGGCGTTGGACTGGGTACGGCCTTCCAGGGTCAGCGTATCGCCCTCCTGCTTGAGTGCCGTCAGCACCACGCCGTCAGGGATGGTGCGCACCAACGAATCAAACAGGTGCACCATCTGCGAACGCTTGCCTTGCAGTTCCTCGATCACCTTTTTGCGGGCAAGCAGACGATCTTTCTGCTTGTCCAGGCGTTCGATTTCCTTGTTCTGTTCCTTGACCTTGGCGATCTCGGTCTCAAGGTAGCCATTGCGCTCGTTCTGCCCGCTGATCTGCTGGCTGAAGTAGAACCACAGCAAGCCAGACAACACCACGCCACTGAGCGCGGCAAAGCCCAGCATCCCGTAGAACTCACGTTGACGCTGTTTGCGGCGCTCCTCGCGCCACGGCAATAGGTTGATCCGTGCCATCAGTCAAACCCCCTCATGGCCAGACCTGTCGCGATCATCAACGCCGGCGCATCCTGGTTCAGTGCATGCGCCTGGACCTTCGGCCCCAACGTCATCTGTGCCAAGGGGTTGGCCACAGAGGTAGCCACGCCAAGCTGCTCTTCGACCATGGTCGGCAAGCCGATCAGGGCAGCACAGCCGCCAGCCAGGACGATGTGGTCAACACGGTTGAACTCGCTGCCAGCGTAGAAGAACTGCAACAGGCGGCTGATCTGCTGCACCGTCGCTTCCTTGAACGGCTCGAGCACTTCAACCTCGTAGCTTTCGGGCAAGCCGCCCTGACGCTTGGCCAGGCCTGCTTCCTCGTAGCTGAGCCCGTAGCGGCGCATCACCTCGTCGGTGAGCTGCTTGCCGCCGAACACCTGTTCGCGGCTGTACAGACTGCGGCCACCACGCAACACGTTGAGCGTGGTCATGGTTGCGCCAATGTCGACCAGCGCCACCACGCCATCACTGGGTACAGCCAGCTCGCTGGCGACCAATGCAAAGGCGTTCTCAATCGCGAACGCTTCCACATCCATCACCTTGGCGGTCAGCCCACCCAGCTCGAGCGCGGACTGACGCAGCTCCACGTTCTCCGAGCGCGACGCGGCCAACAGTACCTGCACCATTTCTGGATTGTTCGGCACTGGACCCAGCACTTCGAAATCGAGGTTCACTTCGTCGATGGGGTACGGGATGTAGTTCACCGCCTCCAGTTCGACCTGTGCCTCCATGTCGCCCTCGTCCAGGTCTGCCGGCATCGGGATCACCTTGGTGATCACCGCAGAGCCAGCAACAGCTGCAGCGGCGCCTTTGGCCTTGCTACCTGAACGCGCAACAGCACGACGAATCGCTTCGCCGACTGCTTCGACTTCGACAATGTTTTTCTCCACCACCGCATTCGGCGGAAGAGGTTCCACGGCGTAATGTTCCACGCGGAAACGGTTACCGCTGCGGGAAAGCTGAAGCAGCTTTACCGCAGTCGAACTGATGTCGACACCAATGATTGGTGCCTGACTCTTTGGGATAAGCCCCACGGATTCTCCCCTGCCGACGGGCACTTGGACGCAAGTCTTGCGTCGGCGCATTAATAACGTTTTTTCAGCAAATGGCAACCATCCGGAATGCGAGACGCGATCTGCATCACGTCGCCCAGCTGTATCCCCATTTGCTCTCCCCAGGACGCGGCCCCAGCCGCTCCCCTGCGTAATCTATACTCTGCGGCTACAAAAACCGCAATCGGGACTTCTGGATGCCACGTTTTCGTCGCTGGCTGCGTTGGCTGCTGGCCCTCTTTGTCGCCTTCTCCCTGGTCGGCGCAATCGCCATCGGCTCGCTCTATTACGTTGTCTCGTCCAAGCTTCCGGACGTGCAGGCGCTGCGCAATGTTGAGTTGCAGGAGCCGATGTATGTCTATGATAATGAAGGGAAATTGATGGCGGTATTCGGCGAGACCCGCCGTTACCCGGTACAGATGAAGGACGTCCCGGAGCGCTTGAAGCAGGCCTTCCTGGCCACTGAGGATGCCCGTTTCTACCAGCACGACGGCATCGACTACAAGGGTATTGCCCGCGCTGTATGGCTGATCGCGCGCACCGGCTCCAAGGACGGTGTACCCGGCGGATCGACGATTACCCAGCAGGTTGCGCGGCAATTCTTCCTCAGCAGCGAGGTCAGCTACACCCGCAAGTTCGCCGAAATCCTGCTCGCCCGCAAAATCGAAAGCGAGCTGAGCAAGGACGAGATCTTCGAGCTGTATCTCAACAAGAGCTTTTTCGGCAACCGGGCCTATGGCATCGGCGCCGCCGCCGAGTACTACTACGGCAAGAAGCTGGGCGAGCTCGACCTGGATGAAATGGCCTCGTTGGCCGGCATCCCCAAGTTCCCCTCCAGCGGCAACCCACTGAGCAACCCCGAGCGCGCGCGCCAGCGCCGCGACAACTATGTGCTGCAGCGCATGGCCGATCTGGGCTACGTCAGCCAGGCCGAGGCCGATGCGGCCAAGGCGGTACCCATGCATGCCAGCCCGCACGAGCCGCCGGTGCAGGTGTATGCGCCGTACGTGGCCGAGTTGGTGCGCCAGGAAATGATCGCCAAATACGGTAGCGACGTGCTCAACAAGGGTTATCACGTCACCACCACAATCAATGGTCAGCTGCAGGAAGCCGCCAACACCGCAGTACGCGATGGCCTGATCACCTACGACCACCGCCACGGTTGGCATGGCGTAGAGCAGCACTTCGACGTCGCTGCCGATGCCGACAACACCGCGCTGGCCCGGCATATCGCCGGCACCCCGGCGCAGTCGGGCCTGCAACCCGCTGTAGTTTCGGCCACCCATGCAGACGGCAGCATCACCGTGGTGCTGGCCGACCGCAGCGAACTGGTGCTGCCGGTCGCGTCCAGCCGCTGGACCAACCGCAGCCCGGCCAAACTGGTCACCCGCGGTGACATGATCCGCGTGCGCGCCGGTGCGAAGGAAGGCGAGTGGCTGATCGATCAGATTCCACGCGGACAAGCCGCACTGGTATCGGTGGATGCCGAAAGTGGTGCATTGCGCGCCCTCGTCGGTGGTTTCAGCTTTGCCGGCAACAAGTTCAACCGCGCCACCCAGGCGCGCCGCCAGCCCGGCTCCAGCTTCAAGCCGTTTGTCTATGCCGCTGCTTTCGACAAGGGCTTCAATCCGGCCTCGATCGTGCTGGATGCGCCCGTGGTGTTCCGCGACCGTCGCGGCAAGACTTGGCAGCCGCAGAACGATGGCGGCGGTTTCCGCGGCCCAATGCGCCTGCGCGAAGCCTTGGTGCAATCGCGCAACCTGGTCTCGGTGCGCCTGCTCGACAGCATGGGCGTGGACTATGCGCGCAAGTACATCAGCGAATTCGGCTTCCAGGAAGCCGAACTGCCGCCGAACCTGTCGATGTCGCTGGGCACCGCTTCGCTGACCCCGTTGTCGGTGGCACGCGGTTACGCCGTATTCGCCAATGGTGGCTCTCGCGTGGACACCTGGATCGTTGACGAGATCAAGGACCGCGACGGCAATGTGATCTTCAAGGAAAATCCGGCCATGGCCTGCCGCGGCTGTGGTGGCACCTCCACTGCGGGCGCAGCACCTGCCAGTCAGGTAGTGGACGGCTTCAACTTCGGCGCCGAGGCGGCACCTGCGCCAGTCGCCGCCAAGCCCACCGAGGCCAAGCCTGAGGCCATCGAGCCAGCCAAACCGGTGAACCCGAACGCTCGCACCGCACCGCGCGCCATCGACGAACGTACCGCTTACCAGCTGGTATCGATGATGCGCGATGTGGTCCAGCGCGGCACCGGCACCGCCGCCAAGGTTCTTGGCCGCGAAGATGTGGGCGGCAAGACAGGTTCCACCAATGATCACCGCGACGCTTGGTTCTCCGGCTTCGGTGGCCCACTGGCAACCACCGTATGGGTCGGTCGCGACGACTTCCGCTCGCTGGGCTACCGCGAGTACGGCGGCAAGGCGGCGCTGCCGATCTGGATCGACTACATGCGTGTAGCGCTGAAGGACGCTCCCATCGCCAAGAACGACCCGCCCTCGGGCATGGTCCAGGCGACGCTGAATGGCGCTGTTGAGTGGGTCAAGACCGAAGACCTGGACCGCGTGCAGGACTTCGACTTCGGCCAACAGAGTCACACCACCGACGACGCTGCTTTCGATATCTTCTGATTCGGCCAACAGGCGGCGGGACGCAAGTCCCGCCGCCTGCCTACAATCGGGCGAGCAATCACGAGGCTGGAACCCGATGCCGTCATCGCCACCGACATCACCTCCCCGCAACAGCCGCGAACGGCAACTGATCGCGCAGGAGGCGGCACGGCTGATCGCCGAAAGCGGCATCCATGATCTTGAGCACGCTCGCCGCAAGGCCGCCAACAAGCTGGGGATTACGCTTGAAGCGCTATGGCCACGGCTGGCCGAAATCGAGCAGGCGCTGCGCGAGCACCAGAATCTGTTCGCAGCTGCCAGCCAACCCGGCGCCCTTCGCCAGCACCGCGAGTCGGCAGTGCTGGCGATGCAATTCCTGCAGGCTTTCCAGCCACGCCTGACCGGCGCGGTGTTGAGCGGCCTCGCCGATGGCAACAGCCCCATCATCCTGCACCTGCACTGCGACGATGCAGACGCCGTGCAACGCTTCCTGCATGAGCAACGCATCCCAGCCGAAGCACGCACCTGGTCGCTACGACTGGCCGGCCATCCATCAAAGCAGCACTACCCCGGCTGCGAATTCGCCGCTGATGGCATCGCCTTCGAACTGGTGGTGTTACCCGAGGATGCGCTGAGACAGCCTCCAGTATCAGCGGATGACGGAAAACCACTGCCTCGCGCGACGCTGACACAACTGAAGCAACTGCTGGCATCAGAGGCATAGCAGCTCTGTAGTGGCGCGCCACGGGACGCCGGGGGGTTTTAGGGGAATGCCCAACCCCCCCAGGCGGAGCGCGACGAGGCCCCAAAAGCCCGGGTGGGGGCGGGGCGCGCCCCGGC
>NZ_JBRRCU010000060.1:0-28636 GCF_056759195.1 Stenotrophomonas sp. STEN083
GCCTGGCCGCACTTTTTCTGTACTTTGTCTCTTGGTTCTCTGTCTGTTGCTGCGTGTGCGCGCCCACTAAAGGTGCTGTTCTTAGTTCTTCTTGGCAGGCGCTGCAGGCGCCGGCACGGCGGCACCCTTTGCGACACGGATGCCATTGGCCTTCATCCAGGCATCGAACTGATCGGCGCTCATCTTCTGCTCGCCCTGCTGCATCATGAAACGGTAATTGCCCAGCGAATCCTTCTCGGCCAGCGGTGCCTCCACCCGCACTTCGATCGGCTTGTCATCGACTTTGGCAGCCTTCTTGCCCGAACTGGCGCAACCGGCCAACACCGCTACCGAAGCCGCCATGAGAACAATGCCAGAGACACGGGAAAAAGCTTGCATGGCAATAACCTCAAGTAATTAGAACCTCAGTCTAATCCACCATCTTAGCTAGTACAGCTATTTGCCTGAATTTATTGAAATTAGTCACTCGCGCTGACATGCGCAGTTTTGCTGGCAGCGTGCAGCGCATTCAGCTCCGCCTGGCTCAACTCCCGCCATTGGCCCTTGCCCAGTTCGCCCAACTGCACCGGCCCTATCGCCACCCGCATCAAACGCAGCACATCCAGCCCCAAAGCCTTGAGCAGGCGCCGGATGTGGCGGTTGCGGCCTTCGTCCAACACCACCTCCAACCACGCGGTACGTTCGCCATGCCGCAGCATCTGCACCGAATGCGCCGCCAGGCGTTCGCCCTCGTCGTCGATGCCTGCGTGCATACGCTCCAACAGCGCCGTATCGGGCACAGCATCTACCTGTACCCGGTAGGTTTTCAATGGGCCGGTACTGGGTTCGGTCAGACGTGCCGCCCACTCCGGATCATTGCTGAAGAACAGCAGGCCTTCGCTGGCTTTGTCCAAGCGCCCGACCGGCGCCATCCACGGCAGGCCAGCACCTTCAAAACACTGGTAGACGGTGTCGCGGCCCTGCTCGTCCTGCACCGTGGTGACAAGGCCACGCGGCTTGTTCAAGGCCAGGTAGAGGCGCCGCGGCGCTGCCAACGGCAAGCCATCCAGCAACACCTGCTGGCGACCGGCAACCACTGGAAACTCCGGGTCACGCACCACCTTGCCATCCACACTGACACGGCCATCGAGCACCCGCCGTGCCGCCTCGGTACGCGAGCACACGCCGGCCTTGGACAGCACCCGCGCCAGACCATGCCGAACCCCGGCTGGGGCAGCCTTGCCAGCGCGCGCGGCGTTGCGGGGCGCAGGCGAAAGCAAACGCCCGCCGGGCGTTGCGCGGCGGGCGTGCGGGGAATACGGAGGCTTGGACGACGCCATCGGGGCTGCGAGCGGCTGTGCCGCCTTACTTGACCTCGGCAGCAGGCTGCGCGGCAGCCGGTGCTGCAGCCGGATCGGTGGCAACCGGACGTGCCTTGACCACGCGCACACCGCGCGCCTTCATCCAGGCATCGAATTCTTCGGCGGTCATGCGCTTGCCGTTCTGGCTCATGTCAAAACGCCACGGCGTGTTGTCGAACTCGGTCTGCGGCTTGTAAGCGGCCGGGTCGTTGGCGTTGATTGCCGGGCGCGCCGGAATGGCGTTGGCCACGTTGTTGCAGCTCTCAACGCGCAGGCGCATCAGCACGCGATCCAGCGACTGCTCATCACCACCAGCCGAGCTCAGCACGCCCGACGGCATGCCCAGCTGGCCCGGGCGCACATACAGCTCCGAGGCCACCGGTGCGATCAGCGAGGTCGCCAGCGGCGCCGGCGTCACTGAACTGGCCGAACAATCCACGGCTGCATGGGCGGCAGGCACAAATGCCAGGGCGACAAGACCAGCCAGAGCGATACGCAGCATTGAATTTCCATTCGGCAAGTTAACGCGGCGAGTGTAGGCAGCGCCCGCAGCGCTTTCAACCGTTAAATGCGCACAAACTGCGATTGCCCGCCGGCGTCACACAATTGCGCTATGAAAAAGTGGCCTGCGTAAAAACAAACAAGGCCCGGCAGATGCCGGGCCTTGTTCTCAAACTGTAGTACTTGAAGCGAAGCGTCCGATTAGTTCTGGACGTTCAGCTCGGTACGACGGTTCTTTGCGCGACCTTCCGGGTTGTCCGAACCATCAGCATTGGTGTTCGGAGCAATCGGACGGCTCTCGCCGTAGCCGATCGGGCCCTGCAGACGAGCAGCCGACACACCATTGGTGGTCAGGTAGTCGTACACAGCCTTGGCGCGACGCTCGGACAGCTTCTGGTTGTAAGCGTCGGTACCCTTCGAGTCGGTGTGACCGGCAACTTCAACGCGCAGATCCGGGTAACGCTTCAGGATCTCGGTGGCTTCGCTCAGGATCGACACGGCGTCCGGACGCAGGGTGGCCTTGTCGAAATCGAAGTTGACACCCTTCAGATCGATCGAGACCGGCACCGGGCAACCGTCCGGACCGATGGTCTGGCCAGGCTGCGAGTTCGGGCACTTGTCGTCGCAGTTGTTGACGCCGTCACCGTCGTCATCCAGATCTGCGCAGCTCGGAGCAACCGGAGCCGGTGCCGGAGCAACAGCAGCGACCGGAGCCGGGCCCAGCGGGATCACGACGCCGACCGAAGCCAGCACGTCGCCGAACCAATCCTGGTTCTTGTTGCCAGCCTGGTTCGGAGCAATGCTCTGGTCGTCGAAGTCAGCACGGTAAGCCAGTTCAGCACGCACAGCGACGCGCTTTTCGAACGTGGTCTGCAGACCAACGCCGACCTTTGCGGCCAGGTTGCCGTCCTTGCGATCCTTCAGCAGGCCACCAGCCTGATACTCTTCTTCAGCCTTCTGGTAGCCCAGGCCTGCGAGCAGGTACGGGTTCCAGCCACGGCCTTCCTGGATGAAGTGGCGACGCAGGTCCAGCGAAACGCCGTACTGCGACCAGTTCTGGTCCTGGTTGTTGTCGAAGTTCGGGTTCTGATAGTTCAGCTCACCGTCCAGCGACCAGTTCGGGCTGATGAACTTGCCCAGACCCAGCGTGGCGAACGGGGCGTCGTTGGTGCCGCGGTCGCCGTCCTGGAAGTTGAAGCCGGCCGAACCGGTCAGGTACCAGCGGTCGTCGAATTCCTGAGCCGAAGCGGCCTGGGCGAAAGCCAGACCACCGAGCAGCGCGGCGGTAAGGATCTTCTTGTTCATGAAATACAGCTCCTTGTTTCGGGGGTATGAAACCGGTAGAGGCATGGTCCAGCACAGCGATATTCTTCGTCGCGTTCAGAGACGGCCGTTTCCTCATGCCATCGCGGTGCACATTATGCGCTCGGCCGTGAAGACGATGTTAACAGGCTCGTAACAAATGGAGCGACCACCAGACCTCTACGTGTCCGGCTTGGCGCAACGTATACAGCTTGATCAAAGGACGCAAGAGCGTGCTATCGCAAGGCTTCCGGGGAAAATGCTGCGACGCAGCTGATTTCTTGTGACAAACCCTTTATTAACAGGGCTTACGCCGCCGGTTACCGCCAGCTGAATCGTTTGCTCGGTATGATGATTTTGCTCCCCCGCTACGGAACTTTTCCGCATGAAAGCAATCGGCCTGACCCACTATCTCCCCATCGATGAACCGGACGCATTACTGGACCTGAACCTGCCTGTCCCGGCTAACCCGCAAGGCCAGGACTTGCTTGTTCAGGTTCACGCGGTTTCTGTTAATCCGGTGGATACCAAACTTCGCGGTCCGAAGCCCGGCGAGGAAAATCCACCACGGGTACTGGGCTTTGATGCCGCCGGCACCGTGGTCGCGGTAGGCCCGGAAGTCACCGCGTTTGAGATCGGCGATGAAGTTTATTACGCCGGGGATGTCACCCGCCCAGGTTGCAACGCGCAGCTGCAGTTGGTGGACGAGCGCTTGGTGGGGCGCAAACCGACCACACTGGACTTCGCCGAAGCCGCGGCATTGCCGCTGACCACACTTACTGCCTGGGAACTGTTGTTCCAGCGCATGCCTTTCCAGCTGGACGGGCGTCGCAATACTGGCAAGACCTTGTTGGTGATTGGCGGTGCCGGTGGTGTCGGCTCGATGGCGATACAGCTTGGCCGTCATGCCGGCTTCACCGTGGTAGCCACCGCCTCCCGCCCGCAAAGCGTGCAATGGTGCGAGCAGATGGGGGCGACCCACGTAATCGATCATCGTCAGCCACTGGCAGCGCAGCTGCAGACGCTGGGCATCAGCAGCGTGGATGCTGCACTCAACCTGGCCAATACCGACCTGTACTGGCAGCAGCTGGGCGAACTGCTGGCGCCGCAAGGCCATGTCGGACTGATCGTCGAGCCAGCCGGCGAACTGCGCATCGGCGATCCCTATAAAGCCAAGTGCATCGGCATCCACTGGGAGTTCATGTTTGCCCGCGCCCGCTTCCGCACCGCCGACATGATCGAACAACACCGCATCCTGACCCGCGCCGCCAGCCTGATCGACGCAGGCGAGCTGCGCACCACCCTCAGTGAGCGGCTGGGCACGATCAACGCAGAAAACCTGCGTCATGCCCACCGTCAGCTGGAAGCTGGCAGCACCATCGGCAAGCTGGCGCTGGAAGGCTGGGACTGAGCTGCACGCCACTGCCCGTTGCGCCACCCTGGTGTGGCGCAACGCCTCTATCTATATGTCTGCGCTGCAGGCAGCACGTTGATCTCCCAACCATGCCCTCCCTGACGTTCGTATCGCGCCTGCTGCAACTGCTGCTGGGCCTGTTCCTGTTTGGTATCGCCTCTTCCTTGATGATCCGTGCCGGCATCGGTATCGCGCCCTGGGATGTATTGAGCCAGGGCATCGCGCTGCGCAGCGGCCTGGGCTTTGGCCTGATCACCAATCTGGTTGGCGTCTGCGTGCTGCTGATGTGGCTGCCGCTACGGCAGAAACCCGGACTTGGCACCGTCCTCAATGTATTGTTGATCGGACCCAGCGCGCAGTTGGGCCTGAATCTGCTGCCGGCCGCGCAGGGCCTGCTGTGGCAACTGCTGCTGTTCGCCGCAGGACTGGTCCTGCTGGCGATCGCCACCGGGCTCTACATTGGTGCGCGCTTTGGGCCCGGCCCGCGCGATGGCCTGATGACCGGCCTGCATGCCCGCACCGGCTGGGCGATCTGGAAGGTGCGTACCTTGATTGAAGCCTGCGCGCTGGCGGTGGGCTGGTGGCTGGGCGGCAACGTCGGCTGGGGCACCTTGGCGTTCGCCTTGCTGATCGGCCCGCTCTGTGGCATCACCCTGCCCTTGTTTGATCGCCAACCGCGGCCAGCGACACCCGCACCCGCAGCCTGACCCCGGCGACTGCGCAGTCAGCGACGACTGCGCACTACCTGCTGACGGATATGCCAGTCGCGCAATGCCACCCACGCCGCGGCCTGCCTTGCCCGCGCCGCGCTGACCGCATCCGGCGCTTCGCCTTGTACCTGCACTTGGCGGGAGTCAATCCAGCGATGCAGGCGTGGTTCTTCCAAGGGGAACAACAAGCCTGCTGGCATATACATGCGGTTGAACTGCGCCAGGGCCTCCCCGCCATTCGGCGCGGGCTGCCAAAGATTGCGGCCGGTCGCGAAGTAGCGCTGCCCCGGTAACGCCAGCTCCACCAAGGTCGGCAGTAGATCACCATGACCGGCAAAAGCGCTGGTATCGGGCATGCTATCGGCCGGCGCGTATGCTGGCGGAACCCGCAGCCAGGCGAAGACGCGGTCCACGTCCACCTGCTCGGCAGGTAGGTCATAGTGGTAATGCGAGCGCAGGTTGTGGTCGCCGGCCATCGCTACAAGGGTTCGCTCGCCCAGCGGTTGCTCGCGCAGCTGCTGTAGAAAGCCGCCAAGCTCATCGGCCTGGTACTGATAGGTGGCGAGCATCCGCCGCAGCTCGGCGGTATCAGTCAGCGCGCGGGGACCCAAGGCAACCGGATCCAATGGATACTGTCGACGTGGCGTATCCAAAAGATGTGGTGGATGGTTGCTGGTGGTCAGCAATACCATGAACACCCGCTCGCCACGGGCATCGGCTTCGCTCAACAAGGTCTGCGCGAAGCGGAACAGCCAGCCGTCATACAATCCCCATTCGGTCCCGGTCGCCTGGGCGAAACGCTGCTTGATATCGCGCGCGTCATACACCCGATCAAACCCTTGATTCGGAAGCGCGGTGCCAATCTCGCGCCAATCGGCGCCGCCACCATAAATGAACACGGTGCGATACCCGGCGCGCCGGAATGGCAGCGCAGCAGACGTATCAAACGCCAGCCGCGCATTCCGGCCCAAGGTCAGCGGCGTGATCGGCGTCCCAAGGATCAGGTTCTCCAGTGTCGGATGGGTGCCGTTCTGGGAGGCAATGAAATTGTCGAAGCGATGCCCGGTAGGCAATTCAGTGCGCAGGCGACCGAGCATGTCGTTGTGCGGGCCATCGGTATAGAGCAGGTCCTGACCGAAAGACTCCAGCAGGCCCAGCACCACATGTGGTGATTGCACCAGAGTGCGTGGTTGGCCAGGGGCCACCGGGAACAGCGCCGCCTGCAGCACCTGTGGATCCGCCGAAGGCAGCCCGGCGAGCTTGGCGGCCCCATCAATATTGGCGAACCCCAGGCCTTGCAGGCCCACCAGCGGATCATTGCTGATATCGGTCTCCTTGGCACGCGTGCGCGCTGCGCGATAAAGCGCCAGCGGCGCATTCAGCACCATGGCATTGACGAAAGGATCGGCCGATACGATCACATCACGCCTTATCAGTGGGAAGCTGCCAACGCTGCCGCGCGCCAGCAGTACCAAGAGCACGCATTGCAGCACCAGCAACAGCGTGCGTGACCACGTCGCCGAACCAGTCGGCCAGCGCAGGGCCAGCCAGTCACCGGTGCGCGGAATGCCCCAGTACAACACGCCCCCTGCCAGCAACAGGCCCAGAGCGCCCCGGACTACTGGATAGTCATCCCATACGGTCTCAAGGATCGCGCCGGTGTCGTCCTCGAACATGCCGAATACGATGGGATCAAAACGCGCTTTATAGAACGCGTAATAGAAGTGCTCACACAGCGACAGCAACGCGAACGTCAGCAACAACGCCAGCAACAGATGCTGCGCGAGCCGTACCGCCGTTTCACGCCTCCCCGCCAGCCACACCGGAAGCGTCAGCAAGCCGACAAGACCAGCGGATACCGCACCGGCCACCAAGTCATAGCGCATCCCCTGCAACATCGCCGGCCATAGCAGCGCAAGGCTGCGCTCGCTGCCAGCATAGTCCCACCACATGAACAGGCGGACCAGGCCTCCAAGCACCACCATGCCCACGACCAGCATCCAGAGCTGGGGGAACAGGCGGGTGACGCGTTTTGCGGGAACAACACTTGAAGGCATTACAGGCATGGAACGTCCACGACAGTCAGTCCGTTGCTGGGCGAGGCGGCGCATTGTAATGAGGCCGTAACCCTTTTGGGATGGACCCGATTTTGATCGGCTCGACCAAGGATTGAGGCCAAGCCCATTGCCAGTCAGAATGGGCCACTCCATACGCAAGCGTATCCAGCATGACGCCAGCCAACGACACCGCCTATCCGCACCTGTTTGCCCCGCTGGATCTGGGCTTTACCCAGCTGCGCAACCGCATCCTGATGGGCTCGATGCATACCGGGCTGGAAGACCATGCCCGCGACTTCCCCAAGTTGGCGGCCTACTTCGGTGAGCGCGCGGCCGGTGGCGCGGCGTTGCTGGTCACCGGTGGCTTCGCACCCAACATGGTTGGTTGGCTGGCGCCGTTCGGCAGCAAGTTGTCCTGGCCGTGGGAAGTCAGCCGCCACCGTCAGGTGACTGCTGCTGTCCACGGCCATGGCGCCAAGATCTGCCTGCAGCTGCTGCATGCCGGCCGCTACGGCTATCACCCGCTGCAGGTGGCGCCGTCCAAGCGCAAGGCGCCGATCAATCCGTTCACCCCGCGTGCGCTGTCGGCCGGCGGCGTTGAGCGGCATATCGGCGACTACGCCCGCGCCGCCAAGTACGCACGTGATGCCGGCTATGACGGCGTCGAGGTGATGGGCTCGGAAGGCTATCTGATCAACGAGTTCATCGCCCCGCGCACCAATGGCCGCAATGACGCCTGGGGCGGCGACCCGGCCAAGCGCATGCGCTTTGCAGTCGAGATCGTCCGCCGCATCCGTGAGGCCTGCGGACCGGACTTCATCATCATCTATAGGCTGTCGTTGGTGGATCTGGTCGAGGACGGCAGCAACTGGCAGGAGATCGTGCAGCAGGCCAAGGCCATCGAGGCGGCCGGTGCGACCTTGCTCAACTCCGGCATTGGCTGGCACGAAGCGCGTATTCCGACCATCGCCACCTCGGTGCCGCGTGCGGCGTTTGCCGGCGTCACCGCCAAGCTCAAACCGCATGTCGGCATTCCGCTGATCGCCACCAACCGCATCAACATGCCTGACGTGGCCGAAGGCATCCTCGCCGTTGGCGGTGCCGACATGGTGTCGCTGGCGCGGCCGCTTCTGGCCGATCCCGAATGGCCGGCCAAGGCCAGGGCCGGCAAGCCCGAGGCCATCAATACCTGCATCGCCTGCAACCAGGCCTGCCTGGATCATGTGTTCCAGCAGAAGCGCGCCAGCTGCCTGGTCAACCCGCGTGCCGCGCGCGAAACCGAGCTGGTCTACCTGCCGACCAGTGCGCCCAAGCGCGTCGCCGTGGTCGGTGCCGGCCCGGCCGGGCTGGCCTGCGCCACCGTCGCCGCCAGCCGCGGCCACAAGGTGACCTTGTTTGATGCGGCCGACGAGATCGGTGGCCAGTTCAATGTGGCCAAACGCATCCCCGGCAAGGAGGAGTTCCACGAGACCCTGCGCTACTTCCGCAACCAGTTGGCCGAAACCGGGGTCGAGGTACGTTTGAATACACGCGCCGATGCCGACGCACTCAACGGCTTCGACGAAGTCGTGGTCGCCACCGGCATCAGCCCGCGCAAGGTCGATTTCCCCGGCGCCGACCACCCAATGGTGGTCAGCTATCTGGATGTGCTGCTGGGCCGGATCAAAGCCGCCGACAAGGTGGCCATCATCGGCGCCGGTGGCATCGGTTTCGACGTCGGTGAGTTCCTGGTCCATGAAGGCCCGTCACCGGCCCTGGACCCGGCCCGCTGGATGGCCGAATGGGGTGTGGACGCCAGCTTTGAGAGCCGTGGTGCGCTGGCCAAGCCGCAGCCCGAAGCCCCGGCCCGCAAGGCCTGGTTGCTGCAGCGCAGCCCCGGCAAGCCCGGTGCCAAGCTCGGCAAGACTACCGGCTGGATCCACCGCGCCACACTCAAGGCCAAGGGCGTGAAGATGCTCGGCGGCGTCGAGTACCTTGGTGTGGACGATGCCGGCCTGCGCATCCGCGTCGACGGGCAGGAGCAGTTGCTGGACGTCGGCACCGTGGTGGTCTGCGCCGGTCAGGAGCCGCGCCGTGAGCTTGCCGACGCCCTGCAGGCCGCCGGCCGCAGCGTTCACATCATTGGTGGCGCAGATGTCGCTGCCGAACTGGATGCCAAGCGGGCAATCGACCAGGGCAGTCGTCTGGCCGCGACACTCTGATTCAGCAGCAAAGCGATTCATTTTTGCTCCCGCCCGGGCACTGCCGATGCGCCCGGGACTGCTCACCTCCCCGAACTGCTTGCCAGCATGCTGGCAAGCGCGCAGGACCGGGAAACATCAGAAAAAGGCCGGAATTTAGAAAAAATCGCGATGCGGATCCCTTTTTCCCGGCGCACCAACATCGCTTGCACTGGCGGCTCCAGACCACCGAAGAAAAGCTGAATGCGCGACCCCGAGCCAGATTTGACCTCGCCAACAAACCTGAATGTCAACAAGCGCCGTTCATGATTAGTTTGGGATTGCACCCCTAACTTGCGCCCACTTCCGCTCACCCACCAGTTCTGGTGAGCAGGCGCAGCCCCCTCCAATCTGATTGAGGGCTGCCCACGGGGCGGCCCCGATGCCAGGCCGCCTCCCCATAACGCCAAGTCGTCGCTGTCAGGTTCCCAGCTGGGAACAGGCAGGCTGCGGCCCATACGGAGCAAGGAGATTTATGAAACTGGCTTGGATTCTTTGGTTGTCGCAGATGTTGCCGCAGCCAGCAGCCGATTCGTTGTGCTTGAGCACTACCGTTTACCTGGAAGCCCGCGACCAGACCCTTCGCGGCCAGCAGGCCGTGGCCGAAGTCGCCCTGCGGCGGTTGGACAGCGGCCTGTGGGGTGACTCGATGTGCCAGGTGGTAACCGCGCGCAAACAGTTCGCCCCGACCCTGGTCGCCCCCGGCACCCAACTGCGCAATAACGACGCCTGGGCTGAAGCCGTGGACGTGGCCTTTGCCGCCGAGCGCAACTGGGCCCTGCCCAATGGCCAGCGCAAGGAGATCGTGCCAGGCGCAAGCCACTTCGCCGCGCACGCCATTGCCAGCCCAAGCTGGCGCAATGCCTACCAGGTGGCAACCATCGGCGGGCATACCTTCTACAAGGTGCAGTCGCTGAAGCCGCGCGCTTCCTGAGCCAGCTGAACGCGTAACGCACTGTCTGTGCCAACCATGGACACACTGCGTTACGCGCTTGTGGCGATAATGCCCGGGTCTTTCAACTCCCGAGGTAGCTCTGATGAAGCTCTATACCAAGCCCGGCGCCTGCTCGCTGGCTGACCATATCGCACTGATCTGGTCCGGCCTGCCGTTCGAGCTGCAGATCGTGGACTACGCCACGATGAAGTCGCCCGAGTACCTGAAGATGAACCCGGCCGGCGCCGTGCCGATGCTGGAAGACGGCGGCTGGATCCTGACCCAGAACGCAGCCATCCTGCATTACATCTGCGACAAGGCCCCGGCTGCCGGCCTGGAAGGCGGCAATGACCCGCGTACGCGTGCCGAGGTCAATCGCTGGCTGTCCTTCGTCAATGCCGACCTGCACCCGACCTACTACCCGATCTTCGGCTCGACCAAGTACCTGGAAGACGAAGCGGTGATCGCCCGCACCCAGGAAAACTCGCGCCAGAAGCTCACTGCCCTGTACCAGCGCATCAATGACCGCCTGGCCGAGGTCGACTGGCTCGGCGGCACCCCGCGCGCGTCGATCGCCGATGCCTACACCTACGTGACCCTGCGCTGGGCACGTGGCCTGAAGCTCGATCTGGCCGGCATGGACGCACTGGACCGCTTCGAGCAGCGCATGCAGGCCGATCCGGCCGTGCAGGCCGCGCTCAAGGCTGAAGGCCTGAGCTGATCCAAGACATAAGCGCTGAACAAACACGGGCCGCCGGTTGCATGACCGGCGGCCCGTTGCGTTTGTAGCGCTCCACCCCGCTATCGCGCCGACAAGGTCATCACCAGCCGCGGACGCTCGCGATACAGCGCCGGATACTGCTGCTTCAACGCGGCAACCTTGGGCAGGTCGTTGATACGGATATAAGCCGACTCAGGATGCAGCGTCAGATAGTTCTGGTGATAGCCCTCGGCCGCGTGAAACACCTTGCCGCCGTCCACCTGGGTGACCAGCGGCGCGGCGAACAGCTTGCTGCGCTGCAGCTGCGCGATATAGGCACGCGCCGCATCACGCTGCGCGGCGTCATCGGCATAGATGGCCGAGCGGTACTGGCTGCCGTGGTCCGGCCCCTGTCGGTTGAGCTGGGTCGGATCGTGCACCACCGAGAAGAACACCTGCATCAACTGCCCGTAGCTGACCTGCGAGGGGTCGTAGCTGACCTGCACGGCTTCGGCATGGCCACTGCCGCCACTGCTCACCCGCGTATAGGTGGCATCGGCAGCACTGCCACCGATGTAGCCTGACACCGCGTTGTCCACGCCGGTGATGTGCTGGAATACGCCCTGCACGCCCCAGAAGCAGCCACCGGCAAACACCACCCGCGCTTGTTTGACGCCGGTCTGGTGAAGGTCAGCAGCGCCAGCAGGGGCTGGCAACTTGACCGACACCGGCGCTGCCTGCGCCGTGCGATCCAGGGTGAACACTGCTGCCATCAGCAATCCGGCAACCACCGCCGCAATGCTGCCGGCGATGAACTTGTCCGTGGCGATCTTCATCACGTATCTCCTCCAATCAACCGAAAGTGAAGGCATAGGCGCGCACGCCAGGATCGAGGAACTCGATCTCGAAGGTGCGGTCGCGCACCTCGCCGTTCTGGCGGATCAACTGATACAGGCGGTTCTGATCCACTGCGCCCTCGCCCTGCGCTGATACATCGCTACCGGCCGCTGCCTGCGGTGGCTGGCCATCGATGCGCACGCGGAAACGCACCGGCCGCATCGGGTCCTGTGGCGCCAGCACCAGATGCAGGTCGCGGGCATGGAAGCGGAATGCGATACGGCCACCGGCCTGTTCCAGCTGCGCGTCTTCCTCGCCGATGCGCCACTGCCCGCCCAGCGCCCATTGGTTGAGCTGCAACTGCATCGGCACGGTGTATTCGCTGACCTGCCCGGCGTGCATGCCGCCCGGCGAGGCGAAGTGCTCGGCGCGGCCATGGCCGATATAGGTTTCCGGCGACTTCAGACTGCTCATGTCGGCTTGACGCTCGACGCCGCTGCTTGCCATCCGCATTGCCGGCGCCATGTCACCCGGCAAGCTGTTGCCGGCCTCGCGCAGCAGTTGGCGGATGATCTGCTCGGACTGCTCGTAATTGCCTTCGCCAAAGTGATGGGCGCGGATGCGTCCCTGCGCATCGATGAAGTAATGCGCCGGCCAGTACTTGTTGTTGAATCCGCGCCAGATCGCGAAATCATTGTCGATGGCGACCGGGTAAGTGACCTTCAGATCAGCAACCGCGCGCTGCACATTGCGAAGGTCGCGCTCAAAGGCGAACTCCGGCGCATGTACGCCGATCACCACCAGCCCGTGATCCTTGTAGCGCTCGGCCCAGTCGCGCACATAGGGCATGGTACGCAGGCAGTTGATGCAGGAGTAGGTCCAGAAATCGACCAGCACCACCTTGCCGCGCAGTTGCTGCGCATCCAGCGGCGGGCTGTTGAGCCAACCGGTGGCACCGGCCAATGATGGCAGCGCGCCTTCCACCGGCAGGCTGGTATCGCCCTTGGCATCGCCGGCCATCATCATCATCGCCGGGCCTGCAGCAGGTTGTTGTGCAGGCAGCGCATCCAGAAGCTTCTGTTCCAACCTGGCCGTGCTGACCGTGGACAACCGCGTCAGCAGGCCGGTGTCCCAACCCATCGCGATGGCCAGCACCGCCAGCAAGGCAGCAACGCCCAGACCGCGGCGGATCCATTCGCCCACGCCCAAGCGCCGCTTCAAGGCGGTGAACACGCGCCCGCCTATCCACACCGCCAGTGCAAGCGAGGTCGCTGCACCCAGTGCATAGGCCAGCAGCAAGCCGGTAGTGCCGACATTTGCCCCCTGCAGCGCCGCGCCGGTCAGGATAAGGCCAAGGATCGGCCCTGCGCACGGCGCCCACAGCAGGCCGGTGGCCACGCCGATCAGCAAGGAGCTGAGCACGCCCCCCTGCCCCGCATCGGCGGCTGCGCCCAGACGCGCGCCCAGGCGCTGCAACGGCGCCAGCAGGCGATCCGCCAGCGCCGGCCACAGCAGCGCGACGGCGAACAGCGCCATCACCACCAGCGCGATCCAGCGCCCGATCTGGTTTGCCTGCACCACCCACTGACTGCCCACCGCGGCCAGACTGGCGACCACCGCGAACATCAGCGCCATGCCGACCAGCAGCGGCAGCCCACTACGCAGGAATGGCCGGTCAGCGCGCGCGAATACGAAGGGCAGCACCGGCAGGATGCAGGGGCTAAGCAGGGTAAGTACGCCGCCGAGATAGGCCAGTACCAACAGGAACATGGAAGCATCCTTCTTGAATATGGGAAGCGGCGTTCAGGCCGCGACGAACTGCAGGGCCACACCATTCATGCAGTAACGCAGGCCGGTCGGGCGTGGGCCGTCCTCGAACACATGGCCCAGATGGCCGCCACAGCGCCGGCAATGCACCGCAACCCGGGTCATGCCGTAGGTGGTGTCGCGCTCCTCTCCCACCGCGCCATGCAGCGGCGCCCAGAAGCTGGGCCAGCCGGTACCGCTGTCGAATTTGGTGGCCGAGGAAAACAGTGGCAACGCACAACCGACACAGTTGAAGGTGCCGCGCCGGTGCTCGTTGTTGAGCGGACTGGTGAAGGCCCGCTCGGTGCCTTGCTGGCGCAGCACCGCGTATTGCGCGGGGCTGAGCTGCTGACGCCATTGGGCATCGCTGCGCATCACCTCGAACACGGCACCGCGTGCAGGTGCTGCCGGCGCCGGGCCATTGCAGGCGGTCAGGCCCAGCACACCAGCGGCGGCAGCCATGCCGCCGATACCAAGCAGTTTGCGACGGGTGAGCGACATGGGCGTTCTCCAGCCAGGGGCGATGTCGCCATGCTGCGCCCGGGCAGGTCAACGAATCCTCACGCAGAGTTAAATTCTTCGTGACACATCGGCGCGCCTGTCCAAGCACAATGCCAGCCACCCCTAAAGCGGCCGCAGGCGTCGATGAGCAGCAAACGCATCCTGATCGTCGAAGACGATGTCCATATCGCCAATCTGCTGCGCATGCATCTACGTGACGAAGGCTATGACGTCACCCATGCGGCCAGCGGCGATGAAGGCGTGCGCCTGCTGGAAAGTGGGCAATGGGACGCGCTGGTGCTGGACCTGATGCTGCCCGGCGTGGACGGTCTGGAAATCTGCCGCCGCGCCCGCGCAATGACCCGCTACACCCCGATCATCATCACCAGCGCGCGCGCCAGCGAACTGCATCGCATCCTCGGCCTTGAGCTGGGCGCAGACGACTACCTGGCCAAACCGTTTTCGATGCTGGAGCTGGTAGCGCGGGTGAAGGCCCTGCTGCGTCGGGTCGAGGCGATGGCACAGAACGCGCGTATCGATGCCGGCGCGATCGAAGTAGCCGGCCTCCGCATCGATCCGGTCGCGCGCAGCGCGCAGGTTGAAGCGCGCCCGCTGGAACTCACCCCGCGCGAATTCGACCTGCTGTATTTCTTCGCCCGCCACCCCGACAAGGTGTATTCGCGGATGGAGCTGCTCAACCAGGTCTGGGGCCATCAGCATGATGGCTACGAACACACCGTCAACACCCACATCAACCGCCTGCGCAACAAGATCGAGCACGACCCGGCAGCACCGAAACGCATTCTCACGGTATGGGGACGTGGCTACAAACTGGCGAGCGACGAAGGGAGGACGGCATGAATCGACTGACGCTTTCGCAGCGCCTGACACTGGTGTTCTGTGCGCTGCTGTTGATCTGCTGTGGCGCGCTGGCATGGATACAGATGCGCAGCAACCGCATGCACGAGCAGGAAACCGTGCAGCGCCTGTCACGCGGTCTGGCCGAGCACATCGCCCGCAGCGGTGAGTTGATGGATGCACGCGGCATCCGCGATGGCGAAGTGCGTGCACTGTTCGGCAAGCTGATGTCGGTCAATCCCAGCGTCGAGGTCTATCTGCTGGATGACGAGGGCCGCATCCTCGGCCATGACGCGCCGGAAGGCCACCTCAAGCGGGACCGCGTTGACCTGGCACCGGTGCAGGCACTGCTCAACGGCGAAAAACTGCCGATCTTCGGCGATGACCCGCGTAGCAGCAGCGGCCGCAAGGTATTCAATGCTGCGCCACTGCGGGTGCAGGGCCGACAGGTCGGCTACATCTATGTGGTGCTGGTTGGCGAACAACGTGAAGCGCTGGCCGCGGACATCGCTGCCAATGCCAACCTGCGTACCACGCTATGGTCGTTGGCGATCGTCGCGGTGATCGGGCTGCTGGCTGGGGTGATCGCGTTCCGCTGGGTGACCCGGCCACTACGCCAACTGACACGTCGCATCCAGTCCTTCGATATCGACAGCGCGGACCCGCGCCTGCCCTTGCCCCCCACACCGCTGCGTGCCGGCGAGCGTGATGAACTGAGCATCCTGCAGCACAGCTTTGCCCATCTCAGCCAACGCGTGGGCGAGCAATGGCAGCAGCTGCGGCAGCAGGACCTGCAGCGTCGCGAACTGGTCGCCAACCTGTCGCATGACCTGCGCACACCGCTGTCGTCTTTGCATGGCTATCTGGAAACCCTGGCCCTCAAGGACGCCAGCCTCAGCGCCGAGGAGCGCCAGCGCTACTTGGGCATCGCCCTGTCGCAGAGCCACAAGGTTGGTCGGCTTGCACAGGCTTTGTTCGAGCTGGCGCGACTGGAACACGGCGGCGTAGTACTGGAACTGCAAGCATTCTCGCTGCCGGATCTTGTCCAGGACGTATTCCAGAAATTCGAACTGGCCGCACAGTCGCGCCAGCAGCAGCTTGAAGCAGTGATTCCCGCCGGCCTGCCGCCGGTGGAAGCCGACCTCGGCCTGATCGAGCGGGTGCTGACCAACCTGCTCGACAACGCGATCCGGCATACACCGGCTGGCGGGCGCATCACGGTGGCATTGCGCGCGCTCGATGGCGATGTGCTGGTCCGTGTCACCGATACCGGCCCGGGTATTCCGTCAGCGCGTCGCGATCACCTGTTCAGCACGCTACCGGCGCTGGGCAGCCAGCGTCCGGACAGCGGCGGCCTGGGCTTGTTGATCGTGCACCGCATCCTGCAGCTGCATCACCGCCAGATCCGTCTGCTGGATAGCGACGAAGGCGCAGCCTTCGAGTTCTCCCTGCCAGTGGCACGTCACCGCTAACGCCACTGCGCAATGAGTGCCGCAACGACCGCGGGATCAACCGATCTCGCGGATCACCCCACCCTGCCCATCACGCAGCAAGGTCGGCCTTACTTCGATCTGCAGCTTGCCACCGGGCAGCGGATACAGACCGCGCTCGGCACGCACGCTGTCCAGCATCGCCTGCAGGCTGGCATCGGACAGCACACAGCGCGCGCTGTCGCCATCGCTTTGCACATCGTCGATCAGGCCAGGCTCAAACCGCCATTGACGGTCCTTGCCAAGCACCACCAGCGGCTTGTCGTGATGCAGCCGCAGCGGCAGCAGCTCGAGCACGCTGGCAACCTGCCCGGCTCCCAGCACCAACGTGGTGGTTGCGTCTTCAACTGACCACTCCAACGTTTCCACGAACAACATGCCGGTGCTCGATCCTTCGCGCTGGCTGCCCGCTTCCAGCTGCGCGGCGATGCCAGGATCAGCCAACAGGGAGTCGCGCTCAAGTTCGGTTATCCACAAGGGCATTGCCGGCTCCAGCACGGCCAGCACGCCGAGCGTGGACCAGCGTTTGATCGCCGCCATCTCGTCGTCGGTCACACCTACCAGCTGCAGGAAGTTCAGACGGCCGTTGGCGGTGTCGATCGCCGGCAGCTGCGGATCAGCGACAAAGGCAAGGTGCCGCAGCTTGGTATCGGTATCCAGCGCGATTGGACCATTGGCATCGAGATGGTGACCTGCTTCGAACACATTGCCGCTGTTGAAGACGTAGCGCGCAAGGTTCTGCATCAGGTTCATCGGCCACGCCGGCGGCTCGCCGCTTTTGCCGTCACCTGCCTGTGCAGCAAGACGGAACGTCAGCTCGAAACCGAAACCGCTCTCCTGTGGGTCATCGCTCTGCTTGTCGTACAGCTCGGAAAAGCCGTAGCTGACGTAATGCCAATGCGGGCGCGGCGACTCGCTCCAATAGACGCTGATGCCGTCCAGCGGATCGTTGCCGCCCAGCGTATGCGACAGCAGGGTGCCGAAATGCCGCGGCTCCTGCCCCGGGTATAGCGCAGCCATTGCCGCGTTGATCGCATCCCAGCCCGCAGTGCTGATGTCGCCGCTGTTTTCCTGTGCCATGCAGGGCACTCCCATGATGAACCTGCCACCATGATAGTGCCCATGCATCACGGCGGCGGTCCGCCGCTACAGGCGCATCGCAAGCCGCGGCCAGTAGTCAGTCAGCCAACTACCAGTGCGCGCGTTTCTTCCAACCAGCGGCTGGCAAATGCCGGACTCTTGGCCTTGCCCAGCGCCGTAGCCAGTTCCGGCCACAATTGCTCCAGGCTGACCGCGGTCTTGCTGCGATCAATCTTCAGCTGGATCAGGTAGCCCTTCAGGCCCAGATGCTTGCGCACCGACTCGGCCATCCAGTCACGCAGCTGCTGGTAGCGCAGCGGGTCGTCACCGAGCTGGGTGGTCACCGGCAATACCGGTGCCTTGTCAGCACTGCCGGCAACCGCGTCGATCAATTCCAGTGCAGTCAACTGCTGCAACACGTCATCCGGCGCGCGCAAGCCCTGCGCCATCTGCTGCAGTTCGCGCGCATCGCGCTGCCCGTCGACCAGCAGCAGCACCGAGCGCAATGCCGGTGCCAGCTTCAAACCACGGTTCTCGATCTCCAGGCGGCCAGCGGCCGTCTTGGCATAGATGAATGGCATTCCCCCTCCCTCTTTTGTGCATCGCAATACGGTACGCGCGCATCTTTCAGAAGCCCCCGCTCCCGAACATGCAGCTGCATCTACCCGCGTACCGCCCCCTTGCGATCACCGCCGCACAGCGGCTTTTCAGCCCAACTGCACGCTATTTCCCCAGCGCGCGGCGGATTTCCTCCAGTGCGCCCGGGTCGTCGAGTGTCGACAGATCGCCCGGGTCACGCCGTTCCGCCAATGCCTGCAATGAACGCCTAAGCAGCTTACCCGAACGGGTCTTGGGAAGCGCATTGACGATATGTACCTGCGCCGGCCGCGCCACCGCGCCCAGCGAAGCTGTGACCTGCTGCATCATTTCCGCAACCAGCTGTTCGCCATCGTCGTCGGACTTGGCTTGCTTCAAGGTAACGAAGACCAGCGGCACCTGCCCCTTCAGTTCGTCATGCACCCCGATCACCGCCGCCTCGGCAACGCGCGGATGCGCGGAGATGGCCTCCTCGATCTCGCGTGTACCCAAGCGGTGCCCGGCGACGTTGATCACATCATCGGTGCGGCCAAGGATGAAGGTGTAGCCGTCTTCGTCGCGGATGGCCCAGTCCAGGGAGCTGTACAGCAGCTCCTTGAAATGACCGAAGTAGCTCTTCAGGAAACGCTCGTCATCGTTCCAGATCGTGCTCATGCAGCCCGGCGGCAGCGGCGGCTGGATCACCAACACGCCCTTCTGCCCGGGTGGCACTTCCGCGCCGCTCTGCTCATCGATGACCTTCATTTTGTAGCCAAGATTGGGAAAGCCCGGTGAGCCGAACTTCACCGGCTTCATATCCAGACCCGGCAACAAGGTCAATGCCGGCCAACCGGTTTCAGTCTGCCAGTAATTGTCGATGACCGGTTTGTGCAGCGCGCCGGTGATCCACTTCGCGGTCGGCTCATCCAGCGGCTCACCTGCAAGGAACAGGTACTTCAGCTCGGACAGGTCGTGTCGATCGATGAAATCAACGTCGTGTTTTTTCAGCACGCGGATCGCGGTTGGTGAGGAGAACATCGTACGCACGCCATACTGCTCGCACAGCGCCCACCAGATTCCGGCATCCGGATTGATTGGCAGGCCTTCGTACAACAGCGAGGTGCAGCCGCCAATCAACGGACCATAGACGTTGTAGGAATGGCCCACCGCCCAGCCGACATCGGAGGTGGAGAACATCACCTGCCCCGGCGCGCAGTCAAACACCGTGCGCATAGACTGCGCCATCGCCACCGCATAGCCACCGACATCGCGTTGCACGCCCTTGGGCTTGCCGGTGGTACCGGAGGTGTACAGCAGATAGCTGGGCTCGTTCGACTCCAACCACTGCACCGGCACCTCGACATCACCGACCTGCGCGCGCAGCTGTGCATAGTCTTCGTCGCGACCAGCGATGCGCGGTTCGGCCGCATCCAGACCACGCGAGACGATCAACACTTTCGGCGGTGGCGTATTCGCTTCGGCGCAGGCGGCATCCACCATCGCCTTGTACGGAATGACCTTGCCACCGCGCATGCCTGCATCGGCCGCGATCAGCAGTTTTGGTTTTGCATCGTCGATGCGCAGCGCCAGGTTGTGCGCGGCGAAACCACCGAAGACGACGGAATGCACCGCACCTATGCGTGCGCAGGCCAGCATCGCGAACACCGCCTCGGCCATGTTCGGCATGTAGATGACGACGCGATCACCGCGGCCGACATCGAGCTTGAGCAGCACCGCGGCGAAGGCATTCACTTCGCGATGGAGATCGCGGTAAGTGAGCTCGCGGGTGACGTTGGTTTCGGTGGAAATGGCAACCAACGCAAGCTGGTCAGCGCGCTCGACCAGATGCCGGTCCACCGCGTTGTAGCAGAGGTTGGTTTCGCCACCGACAAACCAGCGCCGAAAGGGTGGATTGGAGTAGTCCAGGATCTGCTGCGGCGGCCGATGCCAGTGGATCGCCTTGGCTTCTTCGGCCCAGAAAGCCTCGGGTTCTTCAATGGAACGGCGGTAGATCTGCTCGTACTGCACGACACCCTCCGGCAACTGTCTGGCTGTATGCCGAGCATAGTCCGGAGGATCGCTTGGACTCCTTGCGACGATGGTCTTAAGACCAAAGGCTTGGAGGCTGAAATTTCGGGACTATGGGCCTTGGGCTACGAGCCAAAAGCTAAAAGCTTGCCCTCACCCCAACCCCTCTCCCGCACGCGGGAGAGGGGCTAATGCACTAGCAGTCGAAGCTATCCGACCCCCTCTCCCGCACGCGGGAGAGGGGCTAATGCACTAGCAGTCGAAGCTATCCGACCCCCTCTCCCGCACGCGGGAGAGGGGCTAATGCACTAGCAGCCGAAGCTATCCGAGCCCCTCTCCCGCACGCGGGAGAGGGGTTGGGGTGAGGGCAAGCCTTTGACGTTAGAAAGGGCACTCAGAAACGAACTCCAACGCCACCCCAGTCAGCGGATGCACAAACCCCAAGCGTCGCGCATGCAGGCACACCCGCAGCGCAGGCTGCGCGTCATACATCACATCGCCCACGATCGGATGGCCAATGCTGGCCAGGTGCAGCCGCAGTTGATGGCTACGCCCGGTCACCGGCTCCAGTTCAACCCTCGTGGTCTGCGCAGCCACATCACGCGCCAAAACCCGCCAACGCGTCAGCGACGGCTTGCCCAGCTCAAAGCTCACCATCTGCTTTGGCCGGTTCGGCCAATCACAGATCAGCGGCAGATCAATCTCGCCGGATTCACCCTCGACCAGGCCCTGCACCAGCGCTTCGTAGCGCTTGCTGACCTGGCGCTGCTCAAACTGCTTGGACAAGGCAATCTGCACCGCCTTGCCACGTGCATACAGCATCAAGCCAGAGGTCACCTGGTCCAGCCGATGCACAGTCAGCGCATCCGGAAACTCCAGCTGCAAACGCGAGATAACGCAGTCCTGGTTTTCCGGCAGGCGCCCGGGCACGGATAGCAGCCCGGCCGGCTTCTCGACGACCAGCAACGCGTCCTCGGTACAGTGCAGCACCAACTCCCGCGAAGCACTTTTCGTCAACCTGCATCTCCTCTCACATAAAAATGCACCCGCTACCAATGCCATGCAGTCCCTTCTGGTTTGCATGAAAACGCCGGGCAATGCCCGGCGCTTTCATCTGGTCCAACCAGTCCGGACGCCCCGCCCGATCAGCGATCAGCTGCCTCGATCAGATACATTTCCACTTCCTGCGCGTCCAACGGGCGTGAAGCTTCAGGCCGATCAAGCTCGAGGCTGCTTGCCCCGGAGCTGTTGACGGCCACAGTTCGAGGCAACCAGGCTTTCCCCCGAAGCGCCTTTCGTGTCATCCGGCTGTATCGACCAACCAGGGTCACCTTGTACTTCCCGGCGGCAACTCCGCGCTGCAACTCCGCGACCCAAGCAAACTGTTTCGGTGCTTCCATGTACGCACCGTGCCCAGCCACAAGAACCGGCAGTTGCGAGGACGAGAGCGCTTGATAACCGAAGTCATCACCTACCTGGTCCTTGCCCGCCGAGATGGCTGCCAGCAAGCGGTTACTACCATCGTCACGCAGCGGCATCAGCAACGCCCGGCAGCGGTTGAAGTCAGTGGTCGAGCCACTCTGCACATCGTGGAACGGAATGCCGGGGTAACGCTTACGGGCATCATTGCGCGCCTGGATGAAGGTTTCCTTTGCCTGTGCGCCGTAGATCAGACCCCTGTCGCGTCGCTGCATGTAAGGCGCACTGACCAGGCAGAAAAGCGCCACGCCAATCGCCACGGCAGGGATCCAAGCAGGCACGTGCGAACGCGCCCAGCGGAACAAGCTCACACCCAGGTGGGCAACAAGAATCGCCCCAGGAATGATGGAAGGCGCGTAGTAGCGCTGCTGCATCACCGGCAATAGATACGTCTTGAGCGATGCCGAGCCAAAACTGAAATACAGCAGCGGCCACAGCCAGAATCCGACCAAGGCCAACCAGGTCAGCGCCTCGGTGCGCGACATCTGCCCGCGCCACCAGCGCGCTATCAGGTGCAGCGTCGACAACCCAGCCAAGGAGAACAGCACGGTGGTGTAACTACCCAGCACAAATTTCAGGGTGCGCAGCCGATCAAGCACGCCGTGGCCCTGCGAGTCGGCGAATCCGGCCAGGTCATGCGGAACCAGCAGGCTTCCCACGCTGGAATACCATTGCCCTGCCACGCTTCTGAATACCAGCGCCTCGATCGCCAGCAGCAGCAGGAAGCCCGTACTGGCAACAGCCACGTCACGCAACAGGCGACCCATGCCGGCCGAGATCCCAGCAAGGATCATCATGCCGGCGACTACCGGCATCAGTACCATCCCGCTTTCCTTGATGGTGAAGGACACAGCCATGCTCGCGCCCAACAGGAATGCATAGCCAGCAGATGCGCGTGCCGGCGTGGATTTCGCCGATATCGCTTTCATCCACAGACACAGGTAGAGCAGCCCGACGATCAGGAAAAGCGTGGAGGACAAATCCGGCAACATTGCGCCGGCGTACAAAAAGAACACGGGCTGGGCTACTGCCAAGACGCTGCTGAGCACTGACGCCAGCCGCCCCAGGAATTGCCTGGCGAGGCAATAGCCAGCCAGACCCAACACCACGAAAAGCCCGGTATAGGGAACTATCATCCATTCCAGGCTGAGTCCGGTCTGGTACATCATTGCGCCCGGCAGCAGGAACACCGCCCTGCGTTCGGCCACCGACGCCACCGCGATGGGGTCGCCCAGCGCAATCTTGATCGCACCGATCATGTAGCGCGTGTCATCGCTGCAGTACAGGCCAGTGAAGAAGTAATAGCCGACCAGCGCGAAGCAAGCCATGACCACGGCCGCATAAGGTGCTTCCAGTTTCAGATTCCGCAATTTCCCGGCCTCCCGACCTGTTACAGAAATCGGCGATGCCCGCCGATCAGATCAACGTGTAAAACGGTGCAGTATCCGCCGCGGGATCCTGCTGTAGTCGAACGCAAAGAAACCCTGCAACAGCACGAAGCCGACGATGGCCGCAATGCTCACCAACGCCACCGTGCCCGTGGGTGACTCCACCCCGCGCATCAGGTTGTGGTACCACGTCCAGCCACCGTGGACGAGTGCGAAAAACATCAGCATCACGCCACCCAGCAACTGTACCGATGCCAGACTGAAGTCACGCAGGAAGTACTCGTAGAAGATGCGCTTGAGGAAATTGCGTGCGTGCGAGCGCAGGAAACGCGGGATTTCGCGCAGCGGGTTCAAACTGGAATGCTCATCGCCATAGACTGCGCGCATGGGCACGTCGACCACCACCGCATCCACCAGGTGAAGCCGGAACAACAAGTCGCTCTCGAAGAAATACCGCTTCTCAAGCTTGTCGAGTTCGACCTCGCGCAGGCAATCGGCATGGATGGCCGTGTAGCCATTGGTCGGATCGAAGATGTGCCAGTAGCCGCTGGACAGCTTGCACAGGAATGAAAGCGCGGCGTTGCCCAGCAACCTGACCGGCGGCATCGAGGCGACGTCGCGGACATGGAAAAAACGGTTGCCTTTGGTGTAATCAGCCTCATTGGCAAGAATGGGCCGCACGAAACTCTGGATCAAGGCCGGGTCCATCTGTCCATCGGCATCCAGCTTCACGCAGATTTCGGCGCCCAGCCCAAGCGCGGCACGGTAGCCGGCGACCATTGCGCCGCCCACCCCTTGGTTGTGCTCGTTGAAGACCACATGCACGCGCGCATCGGTGCACTCAGCCTGGACCCGGAGTCCAGTGGACTCCGGGCAGGCATCATCAACCACGATGACGAGGTCTACCCCGTCATCGATCCGGGAAATGACTCCCAGGATCGAGTCGCGGGCGCGGTACGCCGGAATGACAACGGCGATCTTCGCCTTCGCAACTCGAGTTTCCATCATGAAAAGACTCAGCCCAACAGATCAGCGACGCCAGCGCGCTCTTCTTCCAGCTCGCCCAGCGTGATGTCGATGTACTTCTTGGAGAAGTCGTCGATCGGCAGGTCCTTGATGATGGTGTACTCGCCGTTCTCGGTGGTTACCGGGAAGCCGAACACGACGCCTTCCGGAATGCCGTAGGAGCCGTCGGACGGCACGCCCATGGTCACCCACTTGCCGTTGCTGCCCAGCACCCAGTCATGCACGTGGTCGATGGCGGCGTTGGCAGCCGAAGCGGCCGAGGACAGACCACGGGCGGCGATGATCGCTGCACCGCGCTTGCCGACGGTCGGGATGAAGGTGTTGGCGTTCCATTCCTGATCATTGATCAGCTCGGCAACCTTGGCGCCGCCGGTGGTGGCGAAGCGGTAGTCCGGGTACATGGTCGGGCTGTGGTTGCCCCACACGGTGAACTGCTCGAAGCTTTCCACGGTCTTGCCGGTCTTGGCAGCCAGCTGGCTCAGGGCACGGTTGTGGTCCAGGCGCAGCATGGCGGTGAAGTTGCGCGGGTTCAGGTCCGGTGCCGACTTCATTGCGATGTAGGCATTGGTGTTGGCCGGGTTGCCGACCACCAGCACCTTGACGTCACGCTTGGCGACGGCGTTCAGCGCCTTGCCCTGCACGGTGAAGATCTTGGCGTTTTCCAGCAGCAGGTCCTTGCGCTCCATGCCCGGGCCGCGCGGACGCGCGCCAACCAGCAGGGCCACGTCGACGTCCTTGAAGGCCACCAGCGGATCAGCAGTGGTCACCACGCCGGCCAGCAGCGGGAATGCGCAGTCTTCCAGTTCCATGACCACGCCCTGCAGGGCGGCCTGGGCCTTTTCGTTGTCGATTTCGAGCAGCTGCAGGATGACCGGCTGATCCTTGCCCAGCATTTCGCCAGAAGCGATGCGGAACAGCAGTGCATAACCGATATTGCCGGCAGCGCCGGTTACGGCAACACGAACGGGTGCTTTCATGGGGGGTTTCCTCTGCTAAGAAGCGGGTGTGGGGTAAAGCCGGGCATGCGCAGTTGCGCTGGCCGGGCTGGAATCAGAAACGGCCACCTGTGCAGGTGGCCGTCGGAGTCAATCAGGCGGCGAGGATCTTGTTCCACTCGGCGACGCGGTCGGCCTTGGCGGCCAGCACGGCGTCGGTATCGCCTTCCAGGGTGATCTTGTTGATCGCATCGCCCTGCTGGATCGCGTCAACCACGTCCAGGCCTTCAAGCACCTTGCCAAACACGGTGTGCTTGCCATCGAGCCAATCGGTCTTGATGTGGGTGATGAAGAACTGGCTGCCGTTGGTGTTCGGGCCGGCATTGGCCATGGACAGCACGCCGCGCTCGTGGCGCACGCCGTTCTTGGTCTCATCTTCAAAACGGTAGCCCGGGCCGCCGCGGCCGGAGCCTTCCGGGCAGCCGCCCTGGACCATGAAGTCGGCGATCACGCGGTGGAACGCCAGACCGTCATAGAAGCCATGCTTCACCAGGTTGACGAAGTTGGCAACGGTCAGCGGTGCCTTGTCGGCATACAGCTCGATCTTGATCGGGCCGCGGGAGGTGTCGAAATTGGCGATCAGCGACATGGGAAATCCTTTGTAAAGAAGACGACTCTCAATAGCCCGCTAGTTTACACCCGGCTCCGCCCGTGCTGCTGCCCTTCCCCGGCAGCCCGCCCGGAAGAAGTCTGAATGGGCCATCAGACGAGTCTGAACGACAGATTTCGCACAACCCTGACATAGCGCTATAATGCTGGACTCATTTTCCCCATTTCACGGCACCGGCTGGCCGTCTTTCGCATGTCCATCGAAAATCTTCGCAACATCGCCATCGTCGCCCACGTCGATCATGGCAAGACCACCCTCGTCGACCAGCTGCTCAAGCAGTCCGGCACCCTGTCCGAGCGTACGGTACTCGCCGAGCGCGTGATGGACAGCAACGACCAGGAAAAGGAACGCGGCATCACCATCCTGGCCAAGAACACGGCCATTACCTGGGAAGACAAGAAGACCGGCATCAAAAACCGGATCAACATCGTCGACACCCCGGGACACGCCGACTTCGGCGGCGAGGTGGAGCGCGTACTGTCGATGGTCGACACCGTGCTGATCCTGGTCGACGCGATGGACGGCCCGATGCCGCAGACCCGCTTCGTCACCCAGAAAGCCTTCGCGATGGGCTTCAAGCCGATCGTCGTGGTCAACAAGGTTGACCGCCCGGGCTCGCGTCCGGAGTGGGTGATCGACCAGGTGTTCGACCTGTTCGACAAGCTCGGCGCCACCAATGAGCAGCTCGACTTCCCGATCGTCTACGCCTCGGCCCTGAACGGCTATGCCGGCCTGGAAGACACCGTGCGTGACGGCGACATGACTGCACTGTACGAAGCCATCATGCAGCACGCGCCGAAGCCGGAAGTCGACCCGGAAGGCCCGTTCCAGATGCGCATCAGCCAGCTGGACTACAACAATTTCGTCGGCGTGATCGGCATCGGCCGCATCCAGCGTGGCACCCTGAAGAAGGGCATGCAGGTTGCAGTGATCGACCGCGAAGGCAAGAAGCGCAACGGCAAGGTTGGCCAGGTGCTGGGCTTCCTGGGTCTGGAGCGCATCGAGCAGGACACCGCCGAAGCCGGCGACATCGTCGCTATCTCCGGTATTCCGGAACTGACCATCTCCGACACCCTGTGCCACCCGGAAACCCCGGAAGCACTGCCGGCGCTGACCGTTGACGAGCCGACCATCTCGATGACCTTCCAGGTCAACAACTCGCCGTTCGCAGGCAGCAAGGACCTGTCCGGTGGCAAGTTCCTGACCAGCCGCCAGCTCAAGGACCGCCTGGACCGCGAGCAGGTCCACAACGTGGCCCTGAAGGTGGAACAGCTGGAAGACGCCGACAAGTTCCTGGTCTCCGGCCGTGGCGAACTGCACCTGTCGGTGCTGATCGAAACCATGCGTCGTGAAGGCTACGAGCTGGCCGTGTCGCGCCCGGAAGTCATCATCAAGCAGATCGACGGCCAGGCCATGGAGCCGATCGAGCAGCTGGTGGTGGATATCGAAGAAATCCACCAGGGCGGCGTGATGGAAAAGCTGGGCTCCCGCAAGGGCCTGCTGAAGAACATGGAAACGGATGGCAAGGGCCGTGTGCGCCTTGAGTACCAGATCCCGGCCCGTGGCCTGATCGGCTTCCAGAACGAGTTCAAGACCCTGACCCAGGGCTCTGGCCTGCTGTTCCACGTGTTCGACCATTACGGCCCGAAGGAACAGGGCGCCATCGCCAAGCGCCAGAACGGCGTGATGATCGCCAATGCTGCAGGTGCCACCCCGGCCTACTCGCTTGGACCGTTGCAGGAACGCGGCAAGCTGTTCGCCGCCGAAGGTGACAACGTGTATGAAGGCCAGCTGGTCGGCATCCACTCCAAGGACAACGACCTGACCGTCAACGCCATCAAGACCAAGCCGCTGACCAACATGCGTGCTTCGGGCAAGGATGACGCGATCCAGCTGACCCCGGCGATCAAGTACTCGCTGGAACAGGCCCTGGACTTCATCGAGGACGACGAGCTGGTCGAGATCACCCCGAAGGAAATCCGCCTGCGCAAGAAGGGTCTGACCGAAAGCGAGCGCAAGAAGTCCTCGCGCGGTTGATGCGTTGACCAGCAACACGCCCTACAACCCGGATCCGCATGCGCATCCGGGACTGGCAGCCATCGCGCTGTTGGAAGCGGGAAAGGCCGTACTGGCCTTTCTCGCCGCGGCCGGCCTGGAAATCTCCGGGCCGGCTCCGCTTCGCAACATCATCAATGCCCTGATCCACCGCGCAGGTGGTGACCCCGAGAACGGCGCGTTCTCCTCGCTGCTGGGCATGATCACCCCCGATACCGTTCATCTCGGCGCCGCTGTACTGGTCGGCTACGGGCTGCTGCGCGTGCTTGAAGCCTGGGGCCTGTGGCGCGCCAAGGCCTGGGCCTCATGGCTGGGCTGCATCTCCGCCGCGCTCTACCTGCCGCTGGACTTCTACGCCATCGTCAAACACCCCGGCTGGGCCTCCTGGCTGCTGCTGGCGGTCAACCTGCTGGTCGTCTGGGTACTGGCCCGCGACCTGGGCAAGCGCCACCGCAAGCGCTAGAGCGCCACCTGCAGTGCCGAGCCATGCTCGGCATAAGGCCTGCCCAGCAATCCCGAACGCTTCACCCGTAGTGCCGAGCCATGCTCGGCATGAGGCCTACCCAGCAATCCCGAACACTTCACCTGTAGTGCCGAGCCATGCTCGGCATTTGGCATTCCCGGCAATCCCGAACGCTTCACCTGTAGTGCCGAGCCATGCTCGGCATGAGGCCTACCCAGCAATCCCGAACACTTCACCTGTAGTGCCGAGCCATGCTCGGCATTTGGC
>NZ_JBRRCU010000061.1:0-28449 GCF_056759195.1 Stenotrophomonas sp. STEN083
AACACTCCACTCGTCGTCGGCTGCGTCAGATGTGTATAAGAGACTGGGCTTGCGCTTGAAGCCCCTCTCCCGCCTGCGGTAGTGGGGTTGGGGTGAGGGCGGGCTTTTGCTTGAAAAACCAAAGCCAAATCCAGGTCAAAGGCCCCCTCATCCGCCCTTCGGGCACCTTCTCCCGCAAGCGGGAGAAGGGAGTTGTTCAGGTCTTTCTTGGGCGGCGCAAACCCAAAACCCAAAAGCCAAAACCCAAAACCGTGCGGGAGGGTATATGCCTCGCTTCCCCCAAAAGCGCCCAACAAAAAACCCGACACTAGGCCGGGTTTTTCATGCCGGGAGTCTTGCGACTCCAGGTTGTTGCGCGGATCAGGCAGCCTTGATGGCTTTGATGCGTGCAGTCAAACGGCTCTTATGACGCGCAGCCTTGTTCTTGTGAATCAGGCCACGGGCGCTGAAACGGTCGAGGATGGGCTGGGCGACGGCAAAGGCTGCCTCGGCGCCAGCGGCGTCGTTGGCATCCAGAGCCTTGATCACCTTCTTGACGGCGGTGCGCAGCATCGAACGCTGAGCCGTGTTGCGCGCGTTGCGCACAACGGTCTGCTTGGCGCGCTTCTTGGCGGACTTGATATTGGCCACAGTGGTGGTTTCCTGAAAATCGATGTGGTGGGAACAGCAAGCATGCAAGTATGATGGCTGACTGAAAGAACGTCAAGTCAAGTTGTCAAGAGGAAGATGCATGAGCGGTCGTTTGCTCAAATCCACTGCTGTATTCAGTTCCATGACGTTCCTGTCACGTATCAGCGGGCTTGTCCGCGACCAAGTTTACGCGCATGTGTTCGGTGCCAGCGCCGCCATGGATGCCTTTGTCGTCGCGTTCAGGATTCCCAACTTCATGCGTCGCCTTTCCGCCGAGGGCTCATTCTCGATGGCGTTCGTGCCGGTATTGGCCGAGTACAAGGCCAATGGTGACCACGCGGCGGTCAAGGCGCTGGTAGACCGGGTTGCCGGCGTGCTGACCGCCTCGCTGCTGGTGATGACGGCCGCGGCCATCCTGCTTGCACCCTGGTTGATGCGGGTGTTTGCGCCGGGCTTTGCGCCGGGTAGCGAGCAGGCCGAGCTGGCTACCTTGATGTTGCAGATCACCTTTCCTTACGCGCTGTTCATCTCGCTGGCGTCGCTGGTAGGCGGGGTGCTCAACAGTTACCAGAAGTTCGCCGTACCCGCGCTTTCACCGATCCTGCTCAACATCTCGATGATCGCTGCGGCACTTTGCCTGGTGCCGCATATGAAGGCCTGGGGCTATGAGCCGGTGCTGGCCTTGGCCTGGGGCGTGTTCGTGGCTGGCATCCTGCAGCTTGCCTTCCAGTTGCCATCATTGGCGAAGCTGGGGCTGTTGCCGCGGCCCAGGTTGGACCTTGCCCATGCCGGCGTGCGCAAGATCATGAAGCTGATGGTGCCGACGCTGTTCGGCTCTTCGGTGGCCCAGGTGAACCTGCTGTTCAATACGCTGGCGGCCTCGATGTTGATGGGCGGCAGCGTGACTTGGCTGTATTACAGCGATCGGCTGCTGGAGTTCCCGCTGGGCATGTTCGGGGTGGCCATCGGCACCGTGATCCTGCCACATCTGTCCAGCCGCCACGCAAGTTCGGATCCGGAAGGCTATTCCAAGGGCCTGGATTGGGGGTTCCGACTGTGCCTGCTGATTGGTGTGCCGGCCTGCATCGGGTTGGTGCTGTGCGCGCAGCCGCTGCTGGCAACCCTGTTCCAGTACGGCAGGTTCTCCGAGCAGGACATGCGGATGAGTAGCCTGAGCCTGATGGCGCAGTCGCTGGCCGTGCCTGCCTTCCTGCTGGTCAAGGTGTTGGCGCCGGCCTTCTACTCGCGCCAGGACACGCGCACGCCGGTAAAGGCGGCAGTGGCCTCCATCCTGATCAACATCATCTGCACGGTGCTGCTGTTCGTCGCCATGTTCTCCTTCAGCCCAATGGGCCAGGCCGCTCTGGTCGCGGCCGATGGGCAATGGCTTGAGGCGCTCAAGAAGGTTGAAGGGGCGCATGCCCTGCTTGCCCTGGCTATTGCGATCGCCGGTTGGGCCAATGCCCTGCAGCTGTGGTGGTATCTGCGCAGGGCGCGGGTATACCAGCTCCAACCCGGCTGGGGGCGGTTCCTGCTGCAATTGACCGTGGCCAGCGTGCTGATGCTGGCAGCCGTGGTGGCACTGCGCTTGTTCTGGTCGGATTGGACGGCCTGGGCGTGGTGGGAACGTGGCTGGCGTCTGGCGGTGCTGGTGGGGAGCGGCGGCGCGGTCTATGCCGCCGGTCTGCTGCTGATGGGCTACCGGCCACGTGAACTGCGCGGCCAGTAAGCCGACAGCGTGGCCGGCCCCGTTATACTCCAGGGCTACACACGACAGAACCGGCCTGCATGGGCCGGATCCGGATGGAATGAGCAGGCTTTTTAGAGACGTCGAAGGCGGGGTGTTGTTCCCGCAGGGAAGCGTGGTCTGCATTGGTGCCTTCGATGGCCTGCACCTAGGCCATCGGGCGCTGGTGCGCCACGCAGTTGCCCGTGCCCGCGCCTTGGGAGTGCCAGCCGTGGCCTTGGGCTTCGAGCCGCTGCCGCGCGAGTTCTTCGCCAAAGACAACCCGCCGCCGCGGCTGATGCTGGCCCGTGACAAGGTCGCCACCCTGCGCGAGCTGGGGGTCGACAGCGTCGGCCTGCTGCGCTTTGACGCCAAGATGGCGGCGATCACCGCCGAGGATTTCGTCCGCGACATGCTGGTGCGCCGGCTCGGCGCGCGCGAAGTCTGGATCGGCCCCAAGTTCCATTTTGGCAACCGCCGTGGCGGCGATATCGCACTGCTGCAGGCGATGGGCGCCGAGCTGGGCTTTGTCGCCGGCGAGATCGAGCCGGTTCACCTGAACGGCGAGCGGATTTCCAGCACCCGCATCCGCGAGTTGATCGTGGCCGGCGAGTTCGCCCATGCCGGCGAATTGCTGGGCCGCCCGTATGCGATCGGTGGCCGGGTTGTGCGTGGGCGGCAGCTCGGGCGCACCCTGGGCTTCCCTACCGCCAACTTGCGTTTCCCGAAAACACCCGCACTTTCTGGTATCTACGCTACGTGGGTGCACGGCGTATTCGAGCAGCCATGGCCGTCGGTGTCGAGTTTCGGTACCCGTCCCACGGTTGAAGGCGTGGAGCCGCTGCTTGAGGCACATCTGTTCGACTTCAATGGTGACCTGTACGGCCGTCATATCGAAGTGGAATTTGTCGCCAAGCTGCGGGATGAAGAGAAGTTCAACGATCTGCCGGCATTGACCGAGCAGATGCACCGCGACGCAGAGCAAGCGCGTCGCATCCTCAACGAACACAGATTGCGAGCTACCGCGTGAGCCAGGATTACAAAGCCACCCTTCATCTGCCAGCAACGGAATTCCCGATGCGCGGCGATCTGCCCAAGCGCGAGCCGGGCATCCTGGCACGGTGGGAAGAGCAGGGCATTTACGCGCAGCTTCGCGAGAACGCGAAGGGCCGCCCGCTGTTCGTGCTGCACGACGGCCCGCCGTATGCCAATGGCCAGATCCACCTCGGCCATGCGGTCAACAAGATCCTCAAGGACATCATCGTCAAGTCGCGCTACATCGACGGCTTCGACGCGCCCTACGTGCCGGGCTGGGATTGCCATGGCCTGCCGATCGAGATCGCGGTCGAGAAGAAGTGGGGCAAGGTCGGTGTCAAGCTTGATGCCGAGCAGTTCCGGCAGAAGTGTCGCGAATACGCCGAAGAGCAGATCAACCTGCAGCGCGCTGATTTCAAGCGCCTGGGTGTGATCGGCGATTGGGAGAATCCGTACAAGACGCTGAGCTTCGACTTCGAGGCCAATGAAATCCGTGCGCTGGCCAAGATCGTCGCCAACGGCCACCTCGTGCGCGGTGCCAAGCCGGTGCATTGGTGCTTCGACTGCGGCTCGGCGCTGGCCGAAGCTGAAATCGAATACCAGGACAAGACCTCGCCAGCCATCGACGTGGCTTACGCCGCGCGTGATTCCAAGGCGCTGGCGGCCAGCTTCGGCGTCGAGCTGCCCGCTGGTGTGGAAGTGGCGGTGCCGATCTGGACCACCACGCCGTGGACGCTGCCGGCTTCGCTGGCGGTGTCGCTGGGTGCAGACATCGAATACGCGTTGGTCGAAGGCCCAGCGCACAGCGGCCAGCCGCGCTGGCTGGTGCTAGCTTCGGCGCTGGCTGAGCGCTCGCTGGGCCGCTACGGCGTGGCTGAAGTGGTCGTACATGGCCATGCCAAGGGTTCGGCGCTGGAAAACCAGCTGCTGGCACACCCGTTCTATGCCAACCGCGACATCCCGCTGCTCAACGGTGAGCACGTCTCCGATGCCGACGGTACCGGTGCGGTGCATACCGCGCCTGGCCACGGTCAGGAAGATTTCGCGGTCAGCCAGCAGTACGGGCTGATGGACAAGTACAACGCCGGCCAGATCAATCCGATCGACGGCGGCGGTGTGTACCTGTCGTCGACGCCGCCGGCCGGTACGGTCGAGCTGGCCGGTCAGCACCTGTGGAAAGCACAGCCGCTGATCGTCGAAGTGCTGCGCGAAAGCGGCGCGTTGCTGGCTTTCTTCGAAATCCAGCACAGCTACCCGCATTGCTGGCGTCATCGCAAGCCGGTCGTGTTCCGCGCCACCCCGCAGTGGTTCATCTCGATGGACAAGGCCAATCTGCGCGACGACGCGATGGCTGCCATCGACAACGTGGGCTGGTTCCCGAGCTGGGGCAAAGCGCGTATCAGTAGCATGGTCGACGGTCGCCCGGACTGGTGCATCAGCCGCCAGCGCACCTGGGGCGTGCCGATCGCATTGTTCACCCACCGCGAGACCGGCGAGCCGCATCCGCGCAGCGTCGAGTTGATGCAGCAGGTGGCCGACCGCGTTGAGCAGGCCGGCATAGACGTCTGGTATTCGCTGGACGCCACCGAACTGCTCGGCGATGAAGCCGCACAGTACGAAAAGGTCACCGACATCCTCGATGTCTGGTTCGACTCCGGCGTCACCCACGAAGGCGTGCTGTTGGCACGTGGCTACGGCAAGCCGGCCGACCTGTACCTGGAAGGTTCCGATCAGCACCGCGGCTGGTTCCAATCCTCGCTGCTGACCGGCGTGGCCATCGACAAGCATGCGCCGTACAAGCAGTGCCTGACCCACGGCTTCACCGTGGACGAGCATGGCCGCAAGATGTCCAAGTCGCTGGGCAACGGCATCGAGCCGCAGGAAATCATGCGCACCCTGGGCGCGGACATCCTGCGCCTGTGGATTGCCTCGGCCGATTACAGCAACGAGATGTCGCTGTCGCAGGAAATCCTCAAGCGCAACGCTGACGCCTACCGCCGTCTGCGCAACACCGCGCGCTTCCTGCTTGGCAACCTGGACGGCTTCGATCCGGTCCAGCATCTGGTTGCATTGCCGGACATGGTCGCCCTGGACCGCTGGATCGTGCATCGCGCGTTCGAGCTGCAGGAGAAGATCAAGGCTGCCTACGCCAACTACAACATGGCCGAGATCGTGCAGCTGCTGCTGAACTTCTGCAGCGTCGATCTGGGCTCGCTGTATCTGGACGTCACCAAGGACCGCCTGTACACGATGCAGGAGGATTCGCGTGGTCGTCGTTCGGCGCAGACGGCGATGTTCCATATCGCCGAGGCGTTCGTGCGCTGGGTGGCACCGATCCTGACCTTCACCGCCGAAGAGCTGTGGGGTTACCTGCCGGGCAAGCGCGTCGACAACGTGCTGTTTTCCACCTGGTATGACGGTCTGGCGCCGTTGCCGGCCGATGCACAGCTGACCGCTGCCGATTTCGACCAGCTGCTGGCGCTGCGCGAGCAGGTCTCCAAGGTGCTGGAGCCGATGCGTGCCAATGGCGCGATCGGTGCCGCGCTGGAAGCGGAAATCACCGTCGCTGCCAATGAAGAGCAGGCTGCGCGTTGGCAGCCGCTGGCTGAGGAACTGCGCTTCCTGTTCATCAGTGGCGATGTCAGCGTGCGCCCGGCGACCACCGACGAGGTGTTTGTCAGTGCGCAGCCGACCGACAAGTCCAAGTGCGTGCGTTGCTGGCATTACCGCGCCGATGTCGGCTCGGTCGAGGCGCATCCGGAGCTGTGCGGCCGTTGCGTCAGCAATATCGACGGCGCTGGCGAAGACCGCCGCTGGTTCTAAACAAGGCGTCAGGCGAAGCGGGTGAGAAACCTCTCATCCGCTCCATCGCAGTTCACTACAGGCGTATTACATGCAAGCAAAGGCTGTTAAACCCAACGCGTTGATCTACCTGCTGGTATCCGTGGCCGTGATCGGCCTGGACCAGTGGAGCAAGGCCTGGGTACTGTCCAGCCTGCCCGAGTTCACTCCGGTGCCGGTGATCGATGGTTTCTGGAACTGGTACCGCACCTATAACACCGGCGCGGCATTCAGCTTCCTCAGTGATGCTGGTGGCTGGCAGCTGTGGTTCTTCACCTTCCTGGCTATCGCAATCAGCGGCCTTATGGCGTTCTGGCTGTCGCGCACGTCGCGCGCCAACTGGCGCAGTGCGCTGCCTTACGCGTTGGTGATCGGTGGTGCCATCGGTAACGTCATTGACCGTCAGATTCATGGTCACGTCATTGATTTCATTCAATGGTATGTAGGTGACAACTACTGGCCGTCGTTCAACATCGCCGACGCGGCGATCGTGGGCGGCGCCATCGGTATCGCCTTGATGGGCTTGCTTGATGGCAAGGCCGAAAAGAAAGCCGGATGAATCCGGCACCTGTTCCCGCATTAGCGACCCTCAGCGGTCGGAGTCGTTGAAGATGGACGTATTGCTCGCCAATCCCCGTGGTTTCTGTGCCGGTGTGGACCGCGCCATCGAGATCGTCAAACGCGCCATCGAAACCCTGGGCGCGCCGATCTATGTGCGACATGAAGTGGTGCACAACCGCTTCGTGGTCGATGACCTGAAGGCACGTGGCGCAATCTTCGTTGAAGAACTCGATGAAGTGCCGGACGGTAATACCGTCATCTTCAGCGCGCATGGTGTGTCGCAGGCGGTGCGTATTGAAGCTGATCGCCGTGGCCTGAAGGTGTTCGATGCTACCTGCCCGCTGGTGACCAAGGTGCATCTGGAAGTGGCGCGCCACTGCCGTGCTGGCCGCGACGTGGTGCTGATTGGCCACGAAGGTCATCCTGAAGTAGAAGGGACCATGGGCCAGTGGAACCGCGAGAACGGCAAGGGCAACATCTATCTGGTCGAAAGTGTGGAAGACGTTGAGGCGCTGCAGGTTTCGCAGCCGGAAAACTTCGCTTTCACCACCCAGACTACGTTGTCGGTGGATGACACCCGCGCGGTGATCGAGGCGCTGCGCAAGCATTTTCCGATGGTGCAGGGGCCGAAGAACGACGACATCTGCTACGCCACACAGAACCGTCAGGATGCGGTGCGTGACCTGGCCACACAGTGTGATCTGGTGCTGGTGGTCGGTTCGCCGAACAGCTCCAACTCCAACCGCCTCAGTGAGCTTGCACGCCGTGAAGGCGTGGAGTCCTATCTGATCGATGGTGCCGACGAGATCGACCCGCAATGGGTAGTGGGCAAGAAACATATCGGCCTGACCGCCGGCGCCTCGGCACCGCAGGTGTTGGTGGATGGTGTCATCGCGCGTTTGCGTGAGCTTGGCGCCGGCAACGTCCGCGAAACCGGCGGCGAGCCAGAGACCATGGTGTTTGCGCTGCCAAAGGAGCTGCGGCTGCGCCTGGTTGACTGAGTGTCAGCGCAACGTCATTTCTGAAGAAGCCGGCCCTCTGGGTCGGTTTTTTCATGGAGGCGGCAAAGCTGGGGCGTCCTGGGTTTTGAAAAGCTCACTTGCGCGTTCCACGAAGAAATCAATGAAGACGCGCACGCGTGGCACCTGTGCCGACATCGGTGGCCATACCAGGAAGATGCCGGTTGGTGCGATGGCATGATTGTGCAACACTTCCCGTAGTTGGCCGTTGGCGATCTCCTCGCGCACCATGTAGTCGGGCAGCTGCACCATGCCGAGGCCGGCCAAGGCTGCGCTCGCCAATGCGCCCGCATCGTTGAGTGTGCAATCCGGAGTGTGCGGTTTTGGGATGGACTGGCCATGGAATCGCCATGGTTCCATCCGTTCGCTGTCGCGGTGGCGATAGTAGAGGCAGCAATGACAGCCAAGATCGGTGGGGACTGCGGGTATGCCGTGCTCCGCGAGATACGCTGGCGAGGCACAGGTGACCAGTGCGTAGGATCCCAGTCGACGCGCCTGCAGGCTGGAATCCTCAAGGTCTCCTGCCCACAACGCCAGGTCATGGCCTTCCTCGATGATGTCGAGCCGTTCCGCATCAAGACTCAGCACGACGTTGACCTCCGGGTAGCGAGTATGGAAGTCGGGTAGTGCAGGCAACAGGAATTTGCGCCCCAGGATGGTGTTGGCGGTGATTTTCAAGCGGCCTCTGGCTGTGCTTTGTCGCATGTGCAGTTCACGCTCCGCCTCCTGCAGATCCCTCAATACCTTGTCGGCGTAGTGGTACAGCACCTCGCCTTCGCCAGTGAGTGCGAGTGAGCGGGTGGTGCGGTGGAGCAGGCGCGTGCCCAGGCGGAATTCAAGTCGCTCGACCGCTTTGCCTACAGCAGAAGCGGACAAGCCGAGCTGCCGCCCAGCTGCAGAGAAGCTGCCGGCACGTACGGCGGAGGCGAATGCGATCAAGCCATTCAATGATTCCAGCGATGACAGGACTGAGGACATTTGTTCCTGAGTGTGATGACCCGTGCACGGATTCCGCCCGCGCCGGGTTCGGCCGAGGATGAACGCCATGGTCCCGTAGCCAACCGCGTTTCCATCAACGCGTTTGCAGGCAACGGGAGGTGGTTTGAAAGGCTTGTTGCAAGGAGGTTTTCGCCATGGCTACTCGGCAAAAATACGCGGGTACAGGCGCACAGGTGCACGGTGACAGTGCGCATGCAGTGGCGGTTTCGGGCGGCTCGCACTACGACGTGGTGATTGTCGGTGGCGGCTCGGCCGGCGCAGTGATGGCGAGCCGGCTCAGTGAGGATCCGTTCCGGCGTGTGCTGCTGATAGAGGCCGGACAGGCCTATGCACCGGATGCGTATCCCGATGCGGTGCGTCTGCAGCACATCATCGGTGGCGATGGCGCGCACGATTGGGGCTATTCGGCCGAGCCCAACATCTATGGCGCGATGATGCCGGTGCCGCGCGGCAAGGTGCTGGGTGGTTGTTCGGCGGTCAACGCGGGTGTGGCGATGCGCGCACCCGCAGGTGACTTCGAACGCTGGACCGCAGCCGGCCTTGAACACTGGACTGCGCAGGATGTGTTGCCCTTCTTCCGACGCAGTGAGCGCACCGTACATGGTGACGATGCCTTGCATGGGCGTAGCGGACCGTGGCCGATTCACTACCTGCAGGATGATGAAGTCTCGGACATGCAGCGTGCCTTTGTCGCGTCTGCTGTACAGGCAGGTTTCGCGAAGGTGACTGACTTCAACAGCGATCAACCGTACGATGTTGGCCCTTACCCGATGAACAACCGCATGGGGCAGCGGCTCAATACAGGCATGACTTATCTGTCCCTCGATGTGCGGATGCGGCCCAACCTGTGCATTCGCAGCCAGACCCTGGTTGATCGGGTCGGGTTTGATGGTCGCCGTGCAGCTGCGGTGGTGCTGGCCGATGGTCAGCGCATCGAAGCCGACAACATCGTGTTGAGTGCTGGCACCTACGGCACGGCAGCGGTGCTGCTGCGCTCGGGTATTGGTCCCGCCAACGATCTGCTGGATCTGGATATTGATGTTGTCGCCAATCTTCCCGTTGGTCAGCGTCTGCAGGAGCATCCATTCTTCTACACCACCTGGGCCGCGCGTCCGGACCGGCTGGGTCTGCCGGTGCCGCCCGTGGGTGCGATTCTGTGGGCGCGGTCATCCAAGGCGGCGGCCAATGTCGGTGACTTCCATGTATCGGCAGTGCACTACGGTGATCCGCAGGCATCACCCACCGGTGCCATCTTCATGCTTGCTTTGGCGCTGACCCGGCCGAGTTCGCGGGGCACGGTGAGGCTGCGTTCGCGAGTGGCAGATGCGGCGCCAGTCATCGCGCTCAATCTGTTGACCGAGGCGCAGGATCGGCAGTTGATGGTGGAGGGTATCGAACTGATCCGTCGCATTGCCAGGCAGGGACCGCTGGCGGCAATGATTGCCGAAGAAATGGTGCCTGGCGCGCTCTCGAGCTCGTACGAGGAGTTGGAAGCTGCGTTGCCGATGGCCTTGGATATCTATCACCATCCCACCTCCACCGCGCCGATGGGAGGTGCCGATGATGTACATGCGGTGCTCGATTACCAAGGGCGTGTGCGCGGCATTGATGGCCTGCGCGTTGCCGACGCCTCGGCGTTCCCGGATGTGCCCTGCGTGGCAACCAACCCAACGGTGATCATGTTGGCTGAGCGCATCAGCCAATGGATGCGGGATGCAGACAGCTGATGTGGCGCACTGAGCTCGCGCCGCGCTTGAAGCGCACCGTGCTGATCTGGCTGGCGGTGTATCCAACGGTACTGACGGTGTTGAGTCTGCTGGGTCCGCATTTCCGGCATTGGCCGTTGCCACTGCGGGTTATGGGATCGACGCTGATCATCGTGCCGATCGTGGTCAACATCAGCGCGCCATTGGTACAGGCGCTGCTATCAGCGGTGGGTCGCTATTGGGCAGCAGACAAGGAGCGTCCGGCAGATCATGACTAGTCAATGTGTGGAGTTTCCATGAGCGGTGCAAGCAGGTCACCAGAACAACTGCGTCGAGCAGCCAACTGGATCAACGGCATTCCGCGCTTTGATGGTGTGCTCAAGGACTCGATAAATCCGGCCACCTATGAGGTGATCGGAAGCTACCCGGACAATGGTCGTGCGGCTGCGATGGCAGCGGTGTCTGCTGCATCGCAGGCCTTCCAGCAGACCATGTGGGCGCACGACCATGAGCTGCGCGCACGGGTGCTTGAACAGTTGGCGCAGGCATTCGAGCGCAACCGTGACCGGCTGGCGGAGATACTGTCGTTGGAGAACGGCAAGATCACTGCCGAGGCCGCGTTCGAGCTCGACATGGTGTCCAGCAAGCTGCGCTATTCGGCGGCGACGGCGATGCTTGAAGCCGGGCGCTCGCTGCGGCCAAAACCGGGCCGGCTGTCGATGATCCTGCGCCAACCAATGGGCGTGGCGGCGGTGATCGCACCTTGGAACTCGCCGGTGGTGCTGACCATTCGTTCGTTGGCGCCGGCCTTGGCTGCCGGTTGCACTGTGGTGATCAAGTTACCTTCGCAGGTAGCGCAGACCGCCAGCACGATGGCCAAGATCATGGCTGAAGCAGAATCGTTGCCGCGTGGAGTGATCAATCTATTCTTTGAAAGTGGCCCCGAAGGTTCCAGCTATCTGGTGGACGCTCCGCAGGTGCCGGTGGTGAGCTTTACCGGTTCTACCCGCACCGGGCGTGCGATCAGCAGCAGCGGTGCAAAGCACCTGAAGCGCTTCGGCATGGAGCTGGGCGGCAAGACGCCGATGATCCTCTTTGAAGATGCCGATCTGGGCCAGGCGCTACCAGTGATAGAAAAAGCATTGACGGTATTCAGTGGCCAGTTCTGCATGACCGGCTCACGTCTATTGGTGCATGACCACATCTACGATGCGGTGCGCGATGGCATGGGTGCACGCCTGCGCATGGTCAAGGTTGGGCCTGCGGCCGACCCGGGCAGTGACATGGGGCCGTTGATCGATCGCGCCAATGTGGAGCGGGTGGATGCAGTGGTACAGGAAGCGATCAGTTCCGGTGCGATCGTGGTGGAACGGGGTGGCCCCATTACTACCGGCCCGCTGCGCAAGGGCGCGTTCTTCCGCCCGGCCTTGCTGGAAGTGTTCGATAACGCACTGCCGATCATCCAGCAGGAAACCTTCGGCCCGGTACTCACCATTCAACGCTTCAGCGATGAGGCACAGGCTATCCGCCTGGCCAACGACAACGAATATGGATTGGCCGCCAGCGTGTGGACGCGCGACGTGGACCGCGCACTACGTGTAGCCGAGGCACTCGATGCTGGCTCGGTCTGGATCAACGACTGGGCGCGTGTGTTTGACGGCACGGAGGAGGGCGGTTTCAAACAATCAGGGCTGGGGCGGCTCAATGGATTGGCTGCGCTGGAAGATTTTCTGGAATACAAACACATCGCGCTGCGGCCCGGTCTGGTCGAGCGCTGAACAGCGCCGCACGTCCGCGAGCTGAGTTTGCTGCCACGGTGTTGCGGTGCGAGGACATGGCAATGGCGACAGATATGTCGCAGGCGTTGTTCGCTGCCCTGCAGTTCGGGGCAAAAGTTGCGGCCGGTGGTCGAGTGAATCATGCGCGCGGCCTGCTGGTGGAAGGGCACTTCCGCGCCACCTCGACCGCACCGCAGTTCTGCATGGCTGCGGTGTTCGGCGGCGAAGATCTGCGCGTGCTGGCGCGCTTCTCAAGTTCTGGCGCCAATCCACATATCGATCAGCGCAACCCCGCGGGCGAACCGCGCGGCCTCGCGCTGCGGATCGGTAACAACGCGGCGATGGTGCTGGTCGGTCAGTCGCTTGAAGGCTTTCCTGCCGATGACCCCGAAGCGTTTCTCGCCTTCTTGAACGCGTTGAACCAGCGCGAGCGCTCGCCAGCGATGTTGGCTGCACAGATGGCGGGTTGCCCGGCGATGGCGCATTTCGAGGAGTTGCGTGCGGGCGCAGTGACCAGCAGCTTCAGCGCCTTGGATTACCACATGCTGCACGCCTACCGGCTGATCGCCACGGACGGGCATGCACGGATCGGCCGCCTGAGCGTGCGCGCGACCAAGCCCTACGTTGCCCGCGCACCGCCAGACGGCCCGGACTACCTGGACAAGCGCATGCGCGGGGAACTGTCCAAAGGCAGCGTGGTATTCGCCCTGCTGTTCACCCCGGTACCCGAAGGCGAGGACCCGACCGACATCACCCGCAGTTGGGACCCGGCTGCACCATCGTTCGCATTGGGCCATATCTGGCTGGAGCGGCTGGCGCCACAGCAGGCCAGCCAACGCAAAATGGCGTTCGATCCCGCGCTGCTGCCTGCGGGAATAGGGTTTGCTGGTGACCCGATGCTGCATGCGCGGTTGCGGGCTTATCGGTTGGCTGCAGTGCGCCGGTTGGGAAGGTGAAAGTCATGGCTATTTAGTGCCCATTGTGTCCTCTCTCTAAACGTTCGTTTCGTGTCGTACCTCTGCTTTGAGAGGTGCATTTCCGGAAAGGGCTGAATAACTCATTTGGTGCATGCAGACTGCAGTCGCCGGTTTGAGAGTCTGATTCGCCATTGAGACGGGGACGGCGAGAAGCGCTGTTGGCGTTGATCAAACTGCACTGCTCAATGCCTGGTGGTGCTGGCGGGGCAGTCAACGCTGCTTGGAGTCTCGCTCCGAATGAAGAAATGCTGGGTACTACGCCAATGATGAGAAAGCCAACTCGGTTGGGCGCGTTGACATAGATTTGGGATGGATCGATAGCCCTCAACATAAGTCCTCGCCTGAGGAGCATCAGTTTTCATGGCTAATCACTTGGGCTGTTTGCGCTGTGGAGCTGATGGATGGTGCAGCGATAGCAGCCGTCGAAAGTAGGGCAATTACGTCTGCAGGTTGGGAAAAACGTCCCCTTTAACGCGAAGAGCGACGTGGAGGTTTGTGATCGTCAATCCAGTGGCTGCAAAAATAGCGGAAAACAGAAGATCTGCGTGATTTGGTGGACTGTTCAGGCTTTCCTTGGGGCGGGGCAGAGTTCTGATCTTTTGAGGTGTAGACACTATGTCTGCTGGACGCTATGTTCTTCAACGCTGCTGGCTTGCGAGCTGGCGGCTCAGAGATGGTCAGTTTTGGTGGGGGCTTCTTGGTTTAGCTCTTTCGGTGTACCAGTTAGGGGGCTGTTTCAAGAATTGCGGTCAGTCACGGGTGGTGTGCACCGAGATGGGCGCAATTTGAGTCCCAAGGCTGCTGGCAGGGTGAGACGGGGGTGTTCGATTGTGGTTTCGTCACGCATGATTTTAGGTGCGTGCCTGGTTCTTTTGTTGTGGTTCGGTTTTTGATTTCCACGAATCCAAGAAGTTTTCTTCTATCGCACAGGGAAGTGGCAATGACTCGAATGATTGGACGCATTCTGCTTGTTGGTTGCATGTACGTTTTTAGTCCGCAACTCTCAGCACAGAACAGCTATGGGCTTCATGAAAAAGGAATTGAGCGACTCAATGCCGCTCGCGAGGTTGCGCCATTGTCGGTTGATCGCGTATTCGGAGAGTCGTTCAGTCCCTTCAATGGGAGCGGAGTTTTTTCGAGCACTGACATTTCCATCCCGGGGAACTCCGATTTGCCAGTTCATCTTTCCCGTGTACTCCAGGTCGATGACAGGTCCAGGCTTAATGGCACACATCGAGGTGGGTTTGGAGAATGGGATCTGGATCTTCCGAACATCCATGCCGTGGTGACTGTGAGTAAAGGTTGGCGACCAGTGAGCGGGGGACCTGGTCAGCGTTGTAGCCTTCAAGAGCCTCCTCCCAACACTGCATCGATTGCGGCTGCAGACTACTGGGAGGGGTACAAGATGCAACTTCCAGGTGGAAGTGCACAGGCCATGTTGGCTTCACCTAGCCCGATGTTGCCGGCTCCTGGTGATGGAGGTAGCTATCCGTGGATTACCAAGGATTTCTGGAGGATTGGGTGCAAACCAACTACAAAAAATGGTTATTCGGGAGAGGCTTTTATTGCCTTGTCACCGTCCGGGGCCAAGTATCATTTTGACTGGGTAGTGGTCAAGGCGCATTCCGACTTGAAGGGGGAATTGAACTCGCCTGCAGTGCCGAGACAGGTCGTTTTCTTCATGGTAACGAAGGTTGAGGATCGGTTTGGAAACTGGGTTGAATACTCATATGCTGGCGACAGGCTGAGTCGTATAGCTTCCAATGATGGTCGTTACATCGATATATCTTGGAGCGGCAACAATATCTCGTCAGCCGCATCATCTGTCGGAGTCTGGGGTTACAATTATTCAGATGCCAAGCTGGTCGCTGTGGCAAATCCCGACGGAAGTAAATGGCGTTACTCTTCGCAGGGAGGACTTGCGATTTTTCCGGGTTCTGACGTGGGTGCCATCCAGAATCCTGCTGGATGTCCAGAAACCATTACCAGTCCTATGGGTCAATACATTCTCTCAATTACTTCCCCATCCAATGCGATGGCGACTTATACATTTGAACTCATCTCCCATCGACGCACCAATGTGCCGGAGAGCGCTTGCTATATAAGTAGTCCCAGTTATTGGTTCATGAGGGTTCCCCGAGTCTTCATTGCGTTCACGTTAGTGAAGAAGGAAGTAGTCGGGCCGGGGATGCCGATCATGGTCTGGACGTACTCATATGGAAAACTCGATCTTGCAGTCGGGAACTCCATGGTGAACGAAATTTGGGGTCCAGGTGGATCTTACGTGCGCAATACATTTGGTAGTGGATTTAATTTGAATGAGGGGCAGCTACTTCGCGTGGAGCGCGGGTCCGCACCCTCGGTGATACTGGCCTCGGAAGAGACTGCCTATGTGGAAGCCGCGGATGTCGCCAATCAGCCTTTCCCGGGGAGCGTTGGCAACAATCTGCATTTGTGGGGAGATAGGTTGTCAGCTGAGTGGCTCAGGCCGGTCAGGTCGACCGTCGTAAAACAGCAGGGGGTCGTGCACTCGCGGACGGTTGATGCATTTGATCGGTTTGCTCGCCCGTTGAGGATCACCAGCAGCAGCGCGCCGAACCCCTAGTGACTCTGTTCCCGACGTGACTGCGGTAGGTAGCGCTATTTTTGCGGATTGGACGTCGTCGCGGTGGGTCCTACAAGGAACGTAAATGATGAATACGAATTTCGTTGGGAGATTTGGGGTGTGGCCACTTCTACTGTCGCCATTCCTTGGAATCAGTAACGTTTGTGCCCAAAGTTTCTCTCGTACTGAAACAATTGCCTACTACGACAACACCGCTAAATGGGTACTTGGCCAGGTTGCCAGTCGCACTATCGATGGCGTGGTCGCGGAACAGACCTCCTACGACGCCAACACGGCATCGCCACTGCAGTCCCGTTCGTTCGGCAAACTCAAGCAGACGCTGACCTACAACGCTGACGGCACGGTTGCCACGGTCAAGGATGGCAACAACAACCTCACCACCTTGTCGAGTTGGAAGCGCGGCATTCCGCAACTGATTGCCTTTGCCGATGGCAAGGCCCAATCAGCAGTCGTAAACGATAGTGGCTGGATCACCCAGGTGACCGACGAGAACGGCTTTGCCACCAACTATGGCTACGACGCCATGGGGCGCTTGGCCAGCACGACCTACCCGACTGGCGACAGTACGGCATGGGCGACGACCACTCGGGCGTTCGTCCAGGTAGCCGCAACTGAGTACGGCATTCCGGCCGGTCACTGGAGACAGACGGTTACCACCGGGAACGGCGTCAAGGTCAGCTACTTTGATGCTCTGTGGCGCCCGTTGCTCATGCGTGAATATGATGCAGGAAATGTCGCCGGCACCGAGCGCTTCACCGGTTACGAATACGATCATGAAGGTCGCGTCGCATTTGCCTCCTATCCTTCTGCTATCAGCAATCCCGACAAGGGCGTTTGGACAACCTACGACGCGCTTGGGCGAACCCGCTCGGTTGCACAGGATTCCGAGCAGGGCTTGCTGACCACAACCACGAGCTATCTGAACAACACTTCCGGCGCGTATACGCTTGTGACCGTGCCCGGCGGTGGCCAGACCCGCACCTGGTACCAGATGTTCGACCAGCCCAGCTATGACGCACCGGTCAAGATCACCCATCCGGAAGGGGCGGTCACCACCATCAACCGAGATGTATTTGGCAAACCGACGTCCATTGTCCGGGGGAATAGCGGGAACACGGTGCAGGCCACTCGCACCTATACCTACAACGCGAATCAAGAGCTATGCCGTGTAGTTGAGCCAGAGACCGGCGCGACCTTGATGGGCTACGACGCGGGCGGAAATCTGAAATGGTCATCCGGCGGTTGGGGTGCGACTGCAGCCTGTCATGCCACCGGCCAGACCACTGCCATCCTGTCGCGGACCGCAGCCCGGACCTACGACGCCCGTAACCGACTGAAGACGCTGACCTTCCCCGATGGGCTGGGCAATCAAACCTGGAGCTACACGGCCGATGGTCTGCCAGAGGCGGTTACCGCCGCGAATGGCACCAACCTTGTCACCACACAGTACACCTACAACCGTCGGCGGATGCTGACCGAGGAGCGGATGCTCTGGGATAGCATCAGTTGGCCTATCAGCTACACCTACAACGCCAACGGCCACCGCACCAGCGAAAAGTATCCGAACGCGCAATCAGTGACATTTGCCCCGAATGCGCTGGGCCAGCCCACCCAAGCTGGAACCTTTGCAACTGGCGTGAGCTATTACCCCAACGGGGCAATCAAACAATTCACCTACGGCAACGGCATCGTTCACACGATGACGCAGAATGCTCGGCAGCTACCGATCCGTAGTACCGATTGCGTGGTGGCAGGCTGTACAGCCGCCGCCGACAAACGGTTGGATCTGAGCTACGGCTTCGACAAGAACGGAAATGTCAGCCAGATCACCGACAACATCGCTGGTCGCCAGAACCGCAGCATGGCCTATGACGGGCTGGACCGGCTGACGTTGACCACCTCGGCGATGTTCGGCACGGCGACCTATGCCTACGACGTGCTCGACAACCTGACACGGGTCAACGTTGCGGGCGGTACGTCGCCACGCAACAATTACTACTGCTATGACGCCAAGTGGCAGCTGACCAACGTGAAGACCGGCAGTTGCAGCGGTGCCAGCGTGGTTGGCCTTGGCTACGACGTACAGGGCAACCTCAACAACAAGAACGGCAAGATCTTTGATTTCGACTTTGGCAATCGACTGCGTGCCGTCAATGGCGTAGCCAGTTATGTCTACGATGCCGCGGGCCGGCGAGTTCGTGACTACACCACGGCCAGCAAGTACAGCTTGTACGCGCAAGACGGACGCTTGATGTATGCCGGCGACAACCGCCTTGGTATCAGCACCCAGTACGTCTACCTGGGAGGAAGTCTGGTCGCGTTCCGCGAAGCGGCAGGCACAGTCATCACGCCGAAGTACCAGCACACCGATGTGCTGGGTAGCCCGGTCGCGGTGACCGGTGCGAACAAGGCACTTCTGGAAGCCAGCGAGTACGAGCCCTATGGGCAGGTGGTGAATGCAACAGCGAAGGATGGCCCTGGCTTCACTGGCCATGTGCTGGATGCGGCGACCGGCATGAACTACATGCAGCAGCGCTACTACGATCCGCAGATCGGCAGGTTCCTGTCGGTGGATCCGGTGACGGCTTACAGTAACCCGGTGGGGGCGTTTAACCGGTATTGGTACGCCAGTAATAATCCTTACCGATATTACGATCCGGATGGTCGTTGCACAGGTTCACGAATCACAAATGTCGACAATACTTGTGCCTCTTCAGGGGAGTTCACCACTCAAGCCAAATCAGCCACTTCAGTTGGTGTGCGCTCGGTGTCCTCAGTGTTTTCGCACTCATCCGTTTCATCTCCTGATCCCCGCGCTGCTCCAGAGCCTAGCTCAATGCCTAAGCCGACGATGGCTGCGGCCCGTCGTTTTCTGCGCTCAACGGTTGGCGGGGCTGTAGGGCGCGAGGCTGTCCGTACAAATCAGAGAATCAACCTTATGCAGACGCTGCCGGAGTCTGGGTTTTTGCCCGGTTTTTCAGGTGGGTATGACGCTTCGCAAGGGGGGAACTATGTTGCTTACAGCCTCGACGTGGCAGGTTTCAAACGGCTAAACGGAAATCCTGGTGACTTGCGGGGTATGGGGCTGGATGCTTTGATCGCGCACGAAATTGGGCACACGCCGCTCGGCGCTTCCGCTCTTGGCTATAGTCACCTCCCTTTCGATGGTTCAGATTCTGGTGAGATAAATGTTACGAGGTATATGGAAAATGCCTACCGATCAGAGATAGGGTTGGATGCGCGTAAATCTTATGGCGGCATGCCCATTCCTTGAGAAGATCAAGTCATGATTAAAGAAATTCTGATGCTGTTTGCATTGACCTCAACTCTGTCCCCAGAGTCGATGCCGCCAAGCGCGCTCAGTTCTCCTTTTGACATAGTCTTGAACCGAGGGCCGGCGGGGCGATTCCCATCTGGGGGGTGTATGGAACTGGCGGTGAGACTCGACGGCGAAGGGCTCGCGCATCAGGTCAGTATCATCCGCTCGTCTAGGTACTACCCGATCGATCGTGCGGTGCTGAGTCGATTGAAAACCTACAAATTTGATGTCACCGGTCTGCCTCACGGAGAAGTGTGGCGAGTTTTTTTCAACTGGTCGAAGGATGGTCGTGAAACGCGCCTGTCCAGTACTTGTGCGATCTCTGGGTAGCTCTGTCCGATCAGTTCCCTGGCTCGGTCGGTGGTGGGATGTCAGCAGCTTGGCGCGGCTCGGGGTTATAGAAGGATAGTGTGGGCAATGGATTGACCAATGGCATTACCTTTGCCTACAATCCGCACCTTCGCCGGAATAGCTCAGTTGGTAGAGCGGCGCATTCGTAATGCGTAGGTCGTAGGTTCGATTCCTATTTCCGGCACCAGATCAGGCCCGCCTCGTGCGGGCCTTTTCTGTGGGCGGCGGTGGGCTGGTGGCTTGCGCACAAACGGCTGGGTCACTGCTGCAGTTGCGCGGCTGCTGGTGATGGCGTCGGCAGCGGCGCGATGGGCGAGCTCAATCCAAGTGCCTGCGACCTCGGCGGGGCTGGTCTTGCGGTTCGCTGTTGAACAGGTGATGACGCGTCATCGCGCCGGGTCGTCATCTTGCTCATGAACCTGAACGAGGCTGACTGTCATGGATCTGCGGACAGCCGCACTCACCGGTGTCAGGTGCGGGCTGGATGTGCAGCCTTGGGTCATATGAACGCGCTCGATGTCAGCGTGCGACAGGGTGAAGCGAGCCCGAGCGCTGCTGCGATCAGTTCGGGGCTTTGCCGAATCTGCCTGAATCTGCCCGATCCAGCCCACAGGTGCGACAACGTGTCGCACAGGATTGCCCGCTTTTGCTGCGTGAAATCATTGTCAATCCCTTTCTTAAGTGGTGTGTGAAGGCCTAAAATTGCGGGGCTGAAATCTGACAACCCCCTACATGTCTCCCCGGTGGGCAATCCCCGGGCGCTTGTTTGCGTTTGCATGTATGGGCTTGCCAGGTCCGGCTCTCCCTCGCAATTGGATCGACCGATGATTCCGTTGAAAACTCTTGGACGCTTTTTGCGTCCGGGCCTCATTGTCGCTATGGCCGTCATGATGACGGGCTGCGACTGGGCCCTGTTTGACCCCAAGGGCCAGATCGCCCGGGATGAACTCACGCTGCTGATCACCTGTACGGTGCTGATGTTGCTGGTGGTCATTCCTGTGATCGTGCTGACGCTGGTGTTCGCGTGGAAGTACCGCGCATCCAACACCAAGGCCCGTTATGAGCCCAACTGGTCTCACTCCACCGCCATTGAAGTGGTGGTCTGGTCGATCCCGTGCATGATCATTCTGGTCCTGGCCGTGCTGACCTGGCGTTCTTCGCATGCGCTTGATCCGTACAAGCCGCTGGAGTCTGATACCAAGCCGGTGGTGATCGAAGCGATCTCGCTGGACTGGAAGTGGCTGTTCGTCTACCCGGAAGAGAACATCGCCGTGGTCAACGAGCTGACCTTCCCGGTTGATGCCCCGCTGAACTTCAAGATCACTGCCGATACCGTGATGAATGCGTTCTTCATTCCGCATCTGGGCAGCATGATCTACTCGATGGCCGGCATGGAGACCAAGCTGCATCTGGTTGCCAACGAAGCTGGCAGCTATGAAGGCCTGTCCTCGCATTACAGTGGTGCCGGCTTCAGCAAGATGCATTTCACCGCGCACGCGGTGAGCAACGAGGAATACCAGGCCTGGTTGGCCAAGGTTCGCGGCGACGCCAAGGTGCTGGACCAGAAGTCCTTCGCCGAACTGGGCGCCGAGAAGAACCACGACTGGTACCCGGTGACCTATTACGGCAGCACCGAGAAGGGCCTGTTCAACACCATCATTGCCAAGCACGCCGGTGAGAATCACCACTTCGGCATGAAGCACGATGGCAAGAAGATGTCGCACGAAGGTGCTGGCCATGAGGCGATGCAGCCTGAAGCCATGGACCACGCTGCGATGGGCCACGAAGCAATGGACCACGCCGCCATGAGCCATGCTGCTCCTGCCGCCGCTGCTCCTGCTGCTGCCGCCGAGGCTGACGGCCACGCCGGTCACACTGCAAACGAGCCCGCCGAAGCCGCACACGCCGGCCATGGCACCTCGGGAGAATGACGATGCTTGGAAAACTCTCTCTTGATTCACTGCCGCACGATCCCATCGTGCTCACCACCCTGATCGGCGCGATCCTGGGCGGCCTTGCGGTGGTTGCCGCGGTCACCAAGTTCAAGCTGTGGGGCTACCTGTGGAAGGAGTGGTTCACCTCGGTGGACCACAAGAAGATCGGCGCGATGTACCTGATCGTGGCGTTCGTGATGCTGCTGCGCGGCTTCTCCGACGCGATCATGATGCGTGCCCAGCAGGCGGTTGCTGCTGGCGGCGCCGAAGGCTATCTGCCGCCACACCACTACGACCAGATCTTCACCGCCCACGGCGTGATCATGATCTTCTTCGTGGCCATGCCGCTGATCACCGGTTTGATGAACCTGGTGGTGCCGCTGCAGATTGGTGCGCGCGACGTTGCCTTCCCGTTCCTGAACTCGCTGAGCTTCTGGCTGTTCGTCGCAGGCTGCGGCCTGATGATGATCTCGCTGTGGATCGGTGAATTCGCCGCGACCGGTTGGCTGGCGTTCCCGCCCTTGTCAGGGTTGGAATACAGTCCAAGCGTAGGTATGGACTACTACATCTGGGCGCTGCAGGTCTCCGGCCTGGGTACCACGCTGAGCGGTATCAATTTCTTCATCACCATCCTCAAGATGCGTAGCCCGGGCATGAAGCTGATGCACATGCCGGTGTTCAGCTGGACCGCCCTGGTCACCAACGTGCTGATCATTGCTGCCTTCCCGGTGTTGACCATCACCCTGGTGCTGCTGACCCTGGATCGTTACCTGGGTACGCACTTCTTCACCAACGATGGTGGCGGCAACGCCATGCTGTACATCAACCTGATCTGGATCTGGGGTCACCCGGAAGTCTACATCCTGGTGCTGCCGGCATTTGGTGTGTTCTCTGAAGTGATCGCCACGTTCTCGCGCAAGACCCTGTTCGGCTACAAGGGCATGGTCTATGCCACCTGTGCGATCGGTGTGCTGTCGTTCCTGGTGTGGTTGCACCACTTCTTCACCATGGGCTCGGGTGCCAACGTCAATGCCTTCTTCGGCATCACGACGATGATCATCTCGATCCCGACCGGCGTGAAGATCTTCAACTGGCTGTTCACGATGTACCGCGGCCGCGTGCACTTCACCTCGCCGGTGTTGTGGACGATCGGCTTCATGGTCACCTTCACCATCGGCGGCATGACCGGCGTGATGTTGGCGATCCCGGCCATCGACTTCGTGCTGCACAACTCGCTGTTCCTGATTGCCCACTTCCACAACGTCATCATCGGCGGCGTGGTGTTCGGCATGTTTGCCGGTATCACCTACTGGTGGCCGAAGATGTTCGGCTTCACCTTGAATGAAACCTGGGGCAAGCGTGCGTTCTGGGGCTGGTTCATCGGCTTCTACGTGGCCTTCATGCCGCTGTACGCACTGGGCTTCATGGGTGCTACGCGTCGTATGCAGAGCTACCCGAACATGGACTACCAGCCGTACTTCGTGGTTGCCGCGATCGGTGCTGCGATCATCGCCCTCGGCATCCTGTGCCAGGTGATCCAGATCGCCGTGTCCATTCGTGACCGCAAGAAGAATGCTGACCTGACCGGCGATCCGTGGGATGCCCGTACCCTGGAGTGGGAAACCGCTTCTCCGGTGCAGTTCTACAACTTCGCCACCCTGCCCAAGGGCGAGGAGCTGGACGAATTCTGGCACCGCAAGCAGCGCGGCGAAGCCTGGCAGAAGCCGGCCAAGTACAGCGACATCCACATGCCGAAGAACACCGGTACCGGTGTTGTCATCGGCGCGTTCAGCCTGGTGCTGGGTTTTGCGATGGTCTGGCACATGTGGGTGCTGGCCATCATCGGCCTGGTCGGCATGATCGCCACCTTCATCTACCGTACCTTTGACAAGGACGTGGATTACTGGGTGCCGGCTGCCGAGGTGGAACGTATCGAGAACGAACACCGTAAGCACCTGGAAGCTCAGGGCTTGGTGAAGACCGAGGTGAAGGCATGAGCACGAACGCCCACACGATGACCCACGGTTCCGCAGCGCACGCTGCGGACCATGGTGATGATCATCACGAGCATCACGACACCAGCGAGAACACCGTCTTCGGTTTCTGGGTGTACCTGATGAGCGATCTGCTCATCTTCGCCACCCTGTTCGTGACGTATGTGGTTCTGTCCGGCGGCACCAATGGTGGCCCGTCGGCCAAGGATCTGTTTGAACTGCCGTTTGTGGCGTGGGAAACCGCGCTGCTGCTGGTGTCCTCGCTGACCTTCGGCCTGGGCATGATCGCCATGCACCAGTCCAAGCAGGGCCTGATGTTCTTCTGGCTGGCCATTACCTGGCTGCTGGGTGCCGGCTTCATGGGCATGGAAATCTGGGAGTTCAACCACCTGATCCATAACGGCCACGGCCCGGACAAGAGTGCCTTCCTGTCGGCGTTCTTCGCCCTGGTTGGTACCCACGGTCTGCACGTGACCGCTGGTCTGCTGTGGTTGGCGGTGATGTTCGTCCAGCTCAAGCAGGATGGCCTGACCCCGCGCAACAAGACCCGCATGGCGTGCCTGAGCCTGTTCTGGCACTTCCTGGATCTGGTCTGGATTGGCGTGTTCTCTGTCGTTTATCTGTCGGGAGCGATGTAATGTCCGCACATGACAATCATGCACACGGTGCCGCTGGCGAGAGCCACGGCAGCGTCAAGTCTTACCTGATCGGCTTCGTGCTGGCTGCCGTGCTCACCATCATCCCGTTTTGGGTGGTGATGAGCGGTGGTATGTCGAGCTTCGCCACCGGCGCGGTGATCGTGGTTGCAGGCATCCTGCAGCTGCTGGTGCACCTGGTGTTCTTCCTTCACCTTGACCGTTCCTCGGCTGCCCGCTGGAACGTCAATGCCGGCATGTTCACCCTGGTGGTGATCGGCATCATCGTGCTGGGCACGCTGTGGGTCATGTGGAACATGAATCACCACATGATGCACTGAGCGGCTTGATCGCTTGATGCATAGCAAAGGCCGCCGAAAGGCGGCCTTTGTTTTTGTTTCGCTTTTGTAGTGCCGAGCCATGCTCGGCAGGGGCTTTCCCAACAAACCATCAGCCGACCGTGGTTGTAGGAGCGGCGTAAGCCGCGAAGCTGACCATCCTTCAGGGGGCGGCATTCCTGGGATCTGCAGAATCCCGGACTTCGCGGCTTACGCCGCTCCCACAACCGGTGGGATTACCTCAGCTGTTGCAGCGCATGAACTCGGCCGGGGCCACCGGCCGGCCCAGGTGGTAGCCCTGCAATACGTCGCAACCCAGTTCGCCGAGGAAATTGCGTTGCGCCTCGGTCTCCACGCCTTCAGCGACGACCTGCAGCTGTAGCGTGCGACCCAACGCAATGATCGAGGAAACGATGGCCGCGTCCTCGCTGTTGTGCTCGAGGTCGCGGACGAAGGCGCGGTCGATCTTCAATTCCGTGGCCGGCATGCGCTTCAGATAGAGCAGGCTGGAGTAACCTGTGCCGAAGTCATCGATGGCGATGCGTACGCCCATCGCGGTCAAGGCTTCCAGCATTTGCAGGCTGGCGTCCACGTCCTTCATTGCAGTGCTTTCGGTGACCTCCAGGGTCAACTGGCGCGGATTCAGCGCGTAACGCTCAAGCGCGCAGCGCACCGTCTCCACCAGCGTCGGCGAGGCGAACTGCAATGGCGACAGGTTTACCGCCATCGACCAATCGCTATTGCCGGCATCATGCCAGGCGCGCAGCTGCGCGCAGGCGGTATCCAGCACCCATTCGCCGATCTGGATGATCAGGCCGCTGCGCTCGGCAACGGGAATGAACACATCAGGTGAAAGCAAGCCCAGCTCCGGATGGTTCCAGCGCAGCAGCGCTTCAGCGCCGTTGGCGCGGCTGCCGCCGGCCGGGAATTTGGGTTGGTAATGCAGCACCAGTTCATTGCGTGCGGTGGCGTGGCGTAGGTCCTGCAGCAAGCGCAGGCGCTGCCGGGTGCCAGCCTGCATGGTCGAGGTGAAGAAGGCATGGCCGTTCCGGCCGCTGTGTTTGACGTGATACATCGCCGCATCGGCATGCATCATCAGCTCGCGTTCGTTGCTTGCATCTTCCGGATACAGGGCGATGCCGATGCTGGCGCTGACCAGCAGCTCGGCATTGTCGATCAGGAAGGGCGCGCTGATGGCGGCGCTGATCTGCTCGGCCATCAGGGCTGCGTCGTCTGGTGAATCGATTGCCATCACGATGACGAACTCATCGCCACCGAGGCGGGCGAAGGTGTCCTGGCTGCGCAGCAGAGCGCTGACCTTCCTGCTGAACTGCACCAGCAGGCGGTCGCCAAGCTGGTGGCCGTAGGCATCATTGACGTTCTTGAAGCCGTCGAGGTCGCAGAACATCAGCGCGAGCCCGAATTCACGCCGGTTGGCTTTCTCGATGGCACGCTCGATGCGGTCCTGCAGCAGCACCCGGTTGGGCAGCTGGGTCAGCGGGTCGTGCAGCGCAGCCTGCACCAGCTTTTCGTTGGCGTTGGCCAGCGAGTGGGCCAGCAGGCCAGTGCGCAGGCGCATCTGCCCGTCGAACACCGAGGCCAGTAGCGCGACCGCAAGGGTGGCAATCGTGGTGACGATGACCAGCCCCGCGAGCAGGTGCGTATCCAGTCCGCCGTCGCTGATGGCGCCGCAGATGGCGTCGGTGGGGAAGCGCGCGGCGGCCATGCCGGTGTAATGCATGCCGACGATGGCCACGCCCATGATCAGCGATGCCAGCAGGCGCATCGGCAACAGCCTGGGTTGTTCATGGCGCAGACGCTGTGCGATCCACAGTGCCGCCGCCGAGGCGCCAATGGCGATCAGGATCGAGACGGTGAACCAGATCGGGTCATAGTCGATGCCCGGTTGCATCTGCATCGCGGCCATGCCGATGTAGTGCATGGCCGCGATGCCCAAGCCCATCAGTACCGCGCCGGACAACAGCCGGCCGAGAGGCAGGCGTTGGCGCGACACCAGCCACAGCGCGTACATCGATGCGCCAACAGAGGCCGCCAACGAGCAGGTGGTGAGAAAAAGATCGTAGCCCACCGGGATTGGCAGCTTGAAGGCCAGCATGCCGATGAAATGCATCGACCAGATTCCCAGACCCATGGCCACCGCGCCGCCGACCAGCCAGATGCGCGCAGCTCTGCGGCTTTGGCTGTTGGCTACGCGCGAGGACATGTCCAGAGCGGTGTAGGAGGCAAGGATCGCCACCAGTAACGAGACGACAACGAGGCTCTGGTTGTAACTGCCAATCATTGGGGGAGGGTCCTGGAACGTCGATATGGGGCATAGCCCCGCTTACATAGCGGCACTGGTGGCGCGGACTTTAGCTGTCGCAGCGTTTGCGACATCGGTGGGCTATCCTGCGGCGCTGACGCAGATAGGAGTTTCCATGGCCAAGACCCGCAGTGCATACGTCTGCAGCGAATGTGGCGCCGAGTACAGCAAGTGGCAGGGCCAATGCACCGAATGCGGTGTGTGGAACGTGCTGAGCGAGATCGTGCTGGAGACAGCAGCTTCGGCAAAGGCGCCGGCGGCGCGCCGCAGCGGCTGGGCCGGCAAGGTCGAGGCGCCCAAGATCACCGCCTTGAAGGACGTGCAGCAGACCGAGCATCTGCGGGTTTCCACCGGCATCAGCGAGTTCGATCGCGTGCTGGGCGGAGGTCTGGTGGAAGGTGCGGTGGTGCTGGTCGGCGGTGACCCGGGTATCGGCAAGTCCACGTTGCTGCTGCAGGCGGTGGCCAAGATGGCCAGCAGCTTGCCGGTGCTGTACGTCACCGGTGAAGAGTCGCTCTCGCAGGTGGCTGGTCGTGCGGTGCGTCTGGACCTGCCGCTGGAGGGCATCAACGCACTGTCCGAGACCGGTGTCGAGAACATCCTGCAGCACGCGGTGAAGGCGCGGCCCAAGCTGATCGTCGCCGATTCGGTGCAGACGTTGTGGACCGAGGCGCTGACGGCCGCGCCGGGTTCGGTCAGCCAGGTGCGCGAGAGTGCAGCGCGGCTGGTCCGCTTTGCCAAGGAAACCGGTACTGCCGTGTTCCTGGTTGGCCATGTCACCAAGGAGGGCGGTATCGCCGGCCCGCGTGTGCTGGAGCACATGGTGGATGCGGTGCTGTACTTCGAAGGCGAAAGCGGCAGCCGCTTCCGCATCCTGCGCGCGTTCAAGAACCGCTTCGGCGCGGTCAATGAACTGGGCGTGTTTGCGATGGGCGAAAAGGGTTTGAAGGAAGTGCCCAATCCGTCGGCGATCTTCCTGTCAGGTGGCAGCACCCGCCAGCCCGGCAGCTGCGTGATGGTGACCCGCGAAGGCACGCGCCCGTTGCTGGTGGAAGTTCAGGCGCTGGTGGACTCCTCGCCGCTGTCCAACCCGCGGCGGGTGGCGGTCGGTCTGGAGCAGAACCGGCTCGCGATGTTGCTGGCGGTGCTGCACCGCCATGGCGGCGTGCTGGTCGGCGACCAGGACGTATTCGTGAACGTGGTTGGCGGCATCCGCGTGCAGGAAACAGCAGTGGATCTGCCGGTGCTGCTGGCGGTGTTGTCGTCGCTGCAGGACCGGCCGCTGGCGGAGAAGACCATTGCCTTCGGCGAAGTGGGTTTGTCCGGCGAAATCCGTCCGGTGCCCAATGGCGAGGATCGCCTGCGCGAAGCGGCGACGCATGGTTTCAAACGCGCTATCGTGCCCAAGGCCAATGCGCCGAAGGCTGGTACGGTGAAAGGCATGGAAGTGATTGCGGTGGAACGGCTGTCGCAGGCGCTGGAAGCAGCGATGGAGTGAGAGCGACTGTAGTGCCGAGCCATGCTCGGCAGAGGCTTTCCCGGCAATGCCCAGCGTAGTGGGGGGGCGGCGGGAGCGCCGCGCCCGAGCACCCATCACACCCCAAGCCGAGCCGGAACCAGCCCACACCAAGCAGATCGCACGCAAGAAGACGCCACA